>JACQAK010000052.1 GCA_016194985.1 Bacteroidota bacterium | reverse complement strand
TAGCAATGATACAATTGATCTGAGTATTGGTTGGATTGGGATATATAGAAAATACAGAAGAAACAGAAGGCATAACATTTTCTTTAATACCAACAGAGCTTTTATATGTATTATCACCTTCTAAAATAAAAATACCGTTTTGCATATCACAGGCAATAATAATTTTGCTTGGAAAATATGGATAGGCACCCCAATTACCGCTATAGTTGTCGGTTCCGGTTTGTGGCTGTGTGTCAAAGTATCCATAAATACTGGTATTAGCAGGCGAAGAAATATCGTATAAATATAATCCGTCTCTATACGAACTTATCCAGCACCATCTGTTGCCAATGATATAAGGATTATGAGCCGTAGCTGTATAACTGGAACGGATAGTGTCAACAAGTGTTATGTTATTTAAATCAGAAACATCAAGAACTTTTGCCGGTAAATTAGCAGATACTTCATCAGCAAATACAATAGTTTTGCGATCATCCGTTTGCCATGAACTATGATTGTAACCACTGTAAGGATAGTTGGCAAATGTTTGAAGAAGCGTAAATGTATTATTAGACGAATTAAATTTTAAGACCTGTAATCCTTTCCAACCGGTGGAAGCGTAAATGGTGTCGTTTCTTACAAACATATCGTGTACATAATCAATTTGTGATGAACTAATGTCATCTTCCAAACGCCTTAATAATACAGGCGTTTCAGGGTTAGCAAGGCTATATACACGCATTGGCGACTGATAACCTGTTCCAACATCTTTTGGGGCACCACAATACATTTTATCCTGATCGATAAAGATAGTATGGCTTCTTTCAAAATAAGTTGTTCCATCATGTATTACATGTACTGAATCCGGGAGGTATTGCATATCCACAATTTGAAAGGTATTTGGAGGAACATCATCACTTACAATATAACAATAGTGCTGATAGGTTTTTATTTCGCGCCAGGTGCAGCCTGTTTTTTTTGCTTTTACCGAATCAACAATAACAGGTGAAGATGGATGTGTAACATCAATGAAATAAGTTTGACTACTGGTACCAACGATCGCATATTCTTTATTTGTGGAAGATTGGTACCATCCCCAGCAACCTGAGTATTTACGACCATTACCGTTAGAGTGATCTGTTTCAGGATCGATGTGGGCCAATAAATTAATATTTAAACTAGGGTAGGTTTGAGACTGAACTTTAGTGATGAAGCTAAAATATATAAAAAGTAAAATCAGTTTTTTCATTTTGTCATATTTTAAGTACACACAAAGTACAAAAAAAAATCATATAAAAAGCCTCATTCGGCGATTTGCTAAATGAGGCTTTAAAAGTATTGATTTACAAACTATCTCTTGTTTTGAGCATCTACTACAGCAATGGTAATCATGTTCACTATTTCGCGAACAGAGCTGCCTAATTGTAAAATATGTACCGGTTTTTTTAATCCCATTAATACCGGACCAATGGCTTCGGCACCGCCTAATTCCTGTAATAATTTATAAGCAATATTACCTGCTGCTAAATTAGGGAAGATAAAAGTGTTGACATCTTTATCAACCAATGTACTGAAAGGAAACTGCTCTTTTAACAGGTCATTATTTACGGCAAAATTGGCTTGTACATCACCATCAACAATTAATCCCGGGTAGCTTTTGTGTAAAATTTTGGTAGCTTCCTGAACCTTTTTAGGGGTTTCTCCTTCTGCAGAGCCAAAATTGGTGTAGGATAACATGGCGATACGAGGCGTAATATTATATTGTTTAATAGTATTAGCGGTTAGTATCGCTATATCTGCCAGTTGTTGAGCCGTCGGATTTTCGGTCATAGTTGTATCGGCAAAAAAGTACGGGCCTTTTTTAGTGATCATCATATATAAACCGGCCACTCTTCCAACACCTTCCTGCATACCAATAACCTGTAAAGCAGGTCTGATAGGCGCCCCATATTTTCTGGTTAATCCGGAGATCATCGCATCGGCCATACCGGTTTCCACCATCATACTTCCAAAATAATTTCTATCACGCATTAATTTTCTGGAGTCGTATTGTGTTAAGCCACGACGTTGATGCTTCTTCCATAAGATATCTCCAAATTCAACACGACGGGCTTCTTCTTCTGGTAACCAGGCATCAATAATCGGGGTTTCTCCCATATCAATTTGATGTTCTTCCATTAATGCCAAGATACGTTCCTTATTCCCTAATAATATTGGTTTGGCAATACCTTCATCTTTTGCCAGCTGAGCTGCTTTTAATATTTTGTATGTATCCGCTTCGGTAAATACCACACGTTTAGGATTTGATTTTGCTTTATTAGCAAGACTTCTCATTAATCTATTATCTTTTCCTAAACGATTGTCTAACTCTGTACGGTAGGCATCCCAATCTGTAATCACCCGTTTGGCAACGCCGCTATCAATGGCTGCTTTTGCTACAGCAGAACTTACAATTGAAATTAAACGATTATCAATTGGTTTGGGAATAATATACTCTGTTCCAAAGCACAAATTTTTTGAGCCATACGCTAAGTTCACATAATCAGGAACGCTTTCTTTTGCTAACGCTGCGATCGCTAATGCTGCAGCTAATTTCATTTCTTCATTGATACAGGTTGCACGTACATCCAAAGCTCCTCTGAAAATAAAAGGAAATCCTAATACGTTATTCACCTGATTAGGATGATCGCTTCGTCCTGTAGCAATAATAATATCAGGGCGGGCAGCAATTGCTTCTTCATAAGAAATTTCAGGAGTAGGGTTTGCCAAAGCAAAAACAATACAGTTGGGTGCCATAGAACGCACCATGTCTTGTGTTAAGATATTCCCTTTGGATAAACCTACAAACACATCTGCACCTTTGATAGCTTCTTCCAGTGTATTAACTTTTGTATTGTCTGATGCAAAGAACGTTTTATATTGATCCAGATCAGTACGGTTTTTATTAATAACACCTTTACTGTCCAACATTAAAATGTTTTCTTTTTTTACACCAACCGCTATATACATTTTAGCGCAGGAGTTAGCAGAAGCACCGGCACCGTTAATCACCAGTTTTACTTCGCTCATTTTTTTACCCGAAAGCTCCACGGCATTTAATAAACCGGCAGATGAGATAATAGCTGTTCCATGCTGATCGTCATGCATTAAAGGAATATTAAGTTCTTCTTTTAAGCGGCGTTCTATTTCAAAACACTCAGGTGCTTTAATGTCTTCTAAATTGATACCACCAAAGGTGGGAGCAATATTTTTAACGGTATTCACAAACTCATCAATATTTTTTGTGTCAACCTCAATATCAAATACATCAATATCAGCAAAGATTTTAAATAATAAGCCCTTTCCTTCCATCACAGGCTTTGATGCCAGGGCACCAATATCACCTAATCCTAAAACAGCTGTTCCGTTACTGATAACAGCTACCAAATTTCCTTTGGCTGTATATTTATAAGCATCTTCCTGGTTCTTTTCAATTTCTAAGCAGGGTTCGGCTACACCAGGTGAGTAGGCAAGGGTTAAGTCTCTTTGCGTGCTATATGGTTTAGTGGGAATTACTTCAATTTTACCGGGTCTTCCCTGAGAGTGATAATCAAGAGCATCTTGTTTTTTGAATTTAGCCATAAATGTTAAATTTAAGAGAACGAATGTACACACTAATAAAGAAAAAGGCAAGCTATCTCATATTATATAAATATTGGAGAATTTCTGTTATTTTTTGTAGAATACTCGATTTTTTGTAGAATATATTGTAAATTAGTTGCATATGATAAACCTTTTAAAAGTTAGTCAAAGTCATCAGGCTCAGTCAAATGTAGACCAGGCAAAAGAATTGCAGATCAAATATAAGGATGCTGAAATGTATTTGTTGAAATCTGAGGATAATCTGAAGTTAGAAAAAAACCTTGGCACTAAAAACGTTACTATTAAGTATGCTAAAGCCAATCAATATATGGCTTTACGAATAAATAAAGATATTTCCTTATTTGAATATTATGATAATTCGAGTAATGTTATAGAGTTTAAAGCTAAAAGCAGTTTAAACCAAAAAAGAGAAACAGCTAATAAATACTGTGGTACCTATTCGCAACGGGATATTTTTTTTGATGACAGTAAGTTTTGTACGCAAAAATTAACACTGAAGGAATTAGGCGAAATATGGGATGTAAATGTGCTATTAGTATACAACGATGCCAAGTATTTAAATACCATTTATTTTAATGAGGATTATCCTTCTAAAGAAAAAGTAATAAGTATTACTGTTCCTAAAGATGTTGATATGGAGATTAAAGAATTCAATTTTGAAGGATATACGATCACTAAAACCGAAAAGGAAGAAGGAGGTGCAAAAGTAATAACTTATACAGCCTCTAATCTTCCGGGAGTAGAGTCGGTTAACTTTAAGCAAGGTATTCAATTTACCTATCCTCATGTGGTTATGCTGATAAAGGGTTACAAGCAGGGAAATCAAACGGTTAATTTAATATCTTCTGTTGACGATCTGTATAAATGGAATAAAGGATTGGTTAATCAATTGAACCCTAATACTACTGTTTTAAAAACCAAAGTGGATGAATTAATTGCGAATGCGAAAACCGATTCAGAAAAGATTGAAGCCATATACTATTGGGTTCAGGACAATATCCGTTATATTGCTTTTGAAGAAGGCATTGCCGGATTTAAACCCGAAGAAGCTCATAAAGTATATGAGAAGAAATACGGCGATTGTAAAGGAATGGCCAATCTGTTAAAAGAAATGCTGAAGCTGGCCAATATTGATGCCCGCTTAACCTGGATAGGAACCAATTCTTTAATGCATGATTTCCCTTTGCCGGCATTATGTGTTAATAACCATATGATCTGTGCCGTTAAACTTAATAACCAATTTATCTTTTTGGATGGAACCGAAAAAAAATGTGCTTTGAATGAGTATGCCGAAAGAATACAGGGCAGGCAGGCCATGATTGAAAACAACGACGGCTATATTATCGAAAAAGTACCTGTTACACCGGTTCAGGAAGATCTTGTGGAAAGGAATCTGACCATGAAAATTGATGGCGAAAAGATTGTTGGTTCAGGGACAAACAGATATAAAGGAGAAAGTAAAAGAGATTTTTTCTACAAATTCTTTAATTCGGAAAATGATAAGAAGGAGGCCGTTGTAAAAGATTATGCAGGCGAAAATTCAAATTTCAAGGTCTCTAATATTCATTATGATGAATTAAAAAGAAATGCAGATGTGAAATTAAATTACGATTTTTCTTTTCAAAACGCGATGAGTGTTTATAATAATGAATTATATGTGAGTCTTGATTTTAGTAAGCCATTTACGAATTTTAAAGTTGAGAAGGATCGCTTAAGTGATTTGTATTTTGGTAAGAAAATCAATGAAATTTATAAAACCGAATTTAATGTACCAGAAGGATATAAAGTGCAGAATTTGCCTTCAAATCTGATCATTAAAGAGGATGATTTTGAATTTAAATTAACTTACGAACAAACCGGCAATAAAATCCTTTACACAAAGTCTTTTGTGATTTCAGATGCAAAAGTCAGAAAGAAAAATTTCGATAAGTGGAATGCCTCCATAGGAAAACTCAATAAATTTTATCAGGAACAAATCACCTTAACCAAATAGTATATGTCAAAAAAAATCTTTTCAATCATACTCGTTTTTTCAGTATGCATTAAATTATCTTCTCAAACGCAACTGGAAATAAGAGATGCTATTTGGGCTAATGCCGATAATGAATTTAAGGTGATGCAAATCCCCGAAAAATGGAATAAGGAATCTGCTGTTGTTATAGCACTCAAAACATCTTATACGGCTGATTTTGTTACACGTATGGTTGGATTAAGTACCGTGCGGTATATTAATGAGATTTCTACGTTTCATAAAAGGATAAAACTATTGGATGCCGCCGCTATAAAAGAATATTCTGAATTATCATTCAATTCATTAAAAATGAATTCGAACATGTTTGGTAAGGCTAAAGAATATCGTACGATTGGTATCAAAGTTATTAAACCTAACGGAACAGAACACATTGTTGATTTAAACGAATCGGTAAAAACAGAAAGTACGTCCAGCAAGGAAAATAAGATTGCAGTACCTAATCTGGAGATTAATGATATCATCGATTTTTTTATCACAACCAAAGAAGATAATTACAATGTATCATTAGGCCAACAAACAGATGTATTGGCAGAGGAGTATCCGGTAATGTCATACAAAGTGGTAGTTAAAGTTCCAAAAGAATATTTGCTCGATTATATTGCTTTAAATGGCGCGCCTGTTTTTACAGAAGAAAGGATAGAAAAAGATATTACTTACACCTTGGTAGCTAAAGATATCGAAAAAAGAAAAAAGCTATTATGGACATATCCTGTTAGAACGTTTCCGGTTATTAAATATAAAATTAATACGAACGGAAAAAAAGATGATAGCCCGCACGGTTTCCATCTTAATGAAACAGACTTAGGGAATTACCTCAATAACATTTCCCTTTCTTATATAGATGTTGGTATTATCTGGGATTATTTTAACAAGAATATGAAAAAAGAAACCAGCCAGAAAAAAATTGTCAATGAAGCAATCTATTTATTGCGTAACCCTTTGTACCAAAACCTCTATTTTTCAAATCTGAGCAAAAACCCTTTGGAAAATGACAACTTATCCAATGATTATTTTGCGATTCTTGCCAAGATATTAACGAAGTATAAAATTAAATACCATGTTCTGGCAGCACCTTATCGTAAAGCCGGAACCTTAAGCGAAATAAATTCATTTTCCAACCTCGATTTATATTTTAAAATTATGCCTTCTGACGGAGATCCTATTTTTGTTGCAAGAATGGAACCTTTTCTGTTACCAAATAAAGTTGGTGATGATTTGGATGGTCAAGAGGCATTGATCAGTAAAGGTTCATCCAAATTAGAGCTTACGAGTACGGAGATCAGTCCTAATTCAACCAGCAATGATAACAGAACGGAGTCGGTACTTAAAGTATCGTTTAATGAAGAAGATAATTCTAAGTTGAATGTACAACGTCGCATTACTGCAAGAGGCTACAATAAAACGTTTCACCAATATGAAATTGTGACACCCTATGATTATTATGTAGAATATACACAACCTAAATACGAAGTAAGCGACTCGCGTTTGTTTAATAAAGTTTTAAAGGAGTATCAGGAGGAAAAAGCAAAATACGAACAACGTAAGTCACAGGATTATAACCAGAGGGAAGAAAAAATAAAGAAATCGATAGAAGATGACGGAGATATGGTGGTAAGTGGGTATAAAGATTTTAAATTGATCAGTCCCGGAATGTGGATCGAAAATCCATTTTGTGAATATTCGGATGCCTTCGTGGTTGAAAATATTTGTAAAAAAGCAGGCAATAATTATTTATTGGAATTGCCTAAACTAATAGAACAACAAACAGAATTTGATGAAGAAGAGGAAAAGAACAGAACCCAGGATGTGTACATGGATTATGCAAGGTCTTATTTATATATAATAGAATTTGAAATTCCGGAAGGCTATACGGTAGAAGGATATGAAGCGTTAAATAAAAAATATGACACTCCTTTTGGAGGTTTTGAAAGTACGGTGAAAATAGAGGGAAATAAATTAATAATCTCTACTAAAAAACATTATGATGTGAATTATATCAAAGCCAGTGATTGGCCTCAATGCAAAGAGTTTATGAATGGAGCTGTAAACTTTACCAAACAAAAAATCCTTCTTAAAAAGAAATAAAAACTATACCTATGAAAAAATATTTATTTAGTACACTGCTTCTTTCGTTAGCGGCTTTGATGTATGCTCAAACAACCATTGTTGATAGTATTTTTGTGGGAGGTCAGTACAGGTCTTATCGTGTGTATGTACCTGCCATTTACACAGGAGCAACGGCCCGTCCGTTAATTTTAAATTTGCATGGATATACCAGCAATGCTCAGCAACAGCAGTTGTACAGTAATTTTATGCCTATTGCAGATACTGCTAATTTTTTAATGGTTTTCCCTAATGGGACTTACTCTTCGGGACAGCGTTTTTGGAATGCAGGTATCTCAAATACTCTGGTAAATGATATTGCTTTTTTAAGTGCACTAATAGATTCGTTGGATTTAACTTATAATATTAATTTGAACAGGGTGTACAGCACCGGAATGAGTAATGGTGGTTATATGAGTCATACTTTGGCCTGTGAGTTAAGTAATAGGATAACAGCAATTGCATCTGTTACCGGAAGTATATTCACTACACAATATGGTAGCTACTGTCATCCAACACGCCCGGTACCTGTCATGCAAATTCATGGAACCTCTGATCCAACCGTACCATACACAGGAAGCTCAACATCGATGCCTGTTGATTCTGTGGTTAAATACTGGGTCACTAAAAACGGCTGTAACCCCACAGCAGCATTTAATAATGTACCTAACACAAGTACTACGGATGGGTGTACTGCTGAGCATTATGTATACAGCGGAGGGCTATCGGGCAGTACCGTTGAATTATTTAAAATTATCGGTGGTTTACATACATGGCCAGGGTTCCCGTTTGGCGGTAGCGGAACAAATATGGATATCAATGCTTCTGTAGAGATTTGGCGTTTTTTCAATAAATATACGTTATCGGCTTTAACCGGTGTTCATGAAAACGAAAGCTTAAATGCGTCACTATTGGTTTATCCAAACCCGGCAAATTCAACGTTGCATGTTAAATTAGATAATTATGCTTTGCTTAGCCTCGAAATATCAGATGTTTTAGGGAAGGTAGTGATATCTGAAAGAACCCTGGAAAATCCGATCTCTATTGAAAACTTAAAATCAGGAATTTACTTCTTATCTGCAAAAGCAGATAATGGAGCAGTTGTTAAAACTAAATTCATAAAAGAGTAACAATTACTTTTTTAAGATCTCTTTTTTGTAAACCGGCAATAATCTTAAAAATTCCTGAACGGTTGTTTCCAGATCAGGCACAGATCCTCTGCCGCCGGCAGCATTGATGTGTCCGCCGCCATTAAAGTGTTTTCGGGCAAATTGGTTCACGTCAAATTTCCCTTTACTCCGGAACGATATTTTAATTTTTCCCTCGCCTTCGCTAAAAAATGCACAAAACGTAATTCCTTTGATAGAAAACGGATAATTGACGATGCCTTCAGTATCTCCTTTTTGATTGTTGAATCTCTTCAACTCAGCTTCCGACAGAGCCATATAAGCCGTTTGTAATTCAGGAATCACGACCATTTTTTCGGTTAAACAATAACCTAATAATTTCACACGACTTTCACTATAGGTGTCATAAACGGCACTGTGAATATCGCTTGGTTTGATGCCTGTAGCAAGTAAATCCGCTAAAATCAAATGGGTTTTAGAGGTAACACTGTCAAATCTGAAAGACCCCGTATCCGTCATAATTCCTGTATATAAGCAGGAAGCAATGTGTTTATCAATTAATTTTTTGCCACCTAAACCAACAATAAATTCATGAATTAATTCGCAGGTAGAACAAGCTTTCACGTCATGAAACATTAAGGTGGCATAAGTATCGGGTTGTTGATGGTGATCAATTAATATTTTTTTGGCAGTAGAGTTCTGTAAGAGTTCTCCCAAGCCTTCTAAACGCGAATAGTTGTTGAAATCAAGTGTAAAGATCAAATCGCTTTTGGCAATAATACCGGCTGCTTTTTTAGGATGTTTACTAAATTCAATTACCTTTTTATTTCCCGGTAACCATTGTAAAAACTCAGGATAATCATTAGGAGTAATAACGGTTACGCTTTTACCCACTTTTACAAAATAATTGTACAATGCCAGTGATGATCCCATGGCATCTCCATCAGGATTGTAATGCGTTACAATAACAATGTTGGTTGATTTTTTTAAGAGGGCTTTGAATTTCGGAAATGAGTCTTTTTGCATGCTGTAAAGTTAAGTTTTTTATTGGTACATATGCGTTAGGAATTGTTGCGGAAATCCTTTTTGGATACAGTGGAGAGCATCAGGGCTCCCGAAGTGCCGAAGCTCAAAAAGATAAAATCCGGCAACTTGCTGGCCGAATCGCATAGAAATACACAAGTGTTAAACTCTAAATCAGATCTAAATAAACAGATTATTTGATATAATCACAATATTTGTATCTTTGCACCCTAAAAAAAAAATAATGGCAGGAAATATCACATTTACAATGATTAAACCCTATGCAGTTGAAGCCAACAACATCGGACCAATTTTAGCGAAAATCAACCAGGCAGGTTTCAGAATCGTAGCTATGAAATACATGAAATTAAGTGCTGAAACAGCAGGTAAATTTTATGAAGTTCATAAAGAACGCCCTTTTTATGGGGAATTAGTAAGCTACATGAGCAGCGGACCAATTGTTGCAGCTGTTTTAGAAAAAGCCAACGCTGTGGCAGAATACAGAACTTTAATCGGAGCTACAGATCCAACTAAGGCAGACGAAGGAACTATTCGTAAATTATTTGCCAAATCAATCGCCGCTAACGCCGTTCACGGTTCAGATAGCGATGAAAATGCAAATATCGAAGCTAACTTCTTCTTCTCTCAAACAGAACGTTTCTAATTTATCAGAACAGCATATAATAAAAAGGATTTCTACATAGGAATCCTTTTTTGTTTTTATATTTAATCCATGAAGTTTCATTTAGG
>JACQAK010000057.1 GCA_016194985.1 Bacteroidota bacterium | reverse complement strand
ATGGAGCCGATTACATTGCCCTGCCTGTCGAAAAACGGAGTGCCGCTTATCATGCACCAAATCAAATCCCCGTTTTTTTTACGAATAGCAATCTCGTACTTTTCAGAAACCTGATGTTTCCTGTCCCATATTTTTTCATCTATCCTCGCTCTTTCATTTTCGTCTAACAGCAGGTTGGCGGCTTTTTTATGCAGAAGTTCTTTTTCTGTATAACCCGTCATCCTGCAAAAGTGGTCGTTTGCAAACTCTATCTCATCTTCATTATTTACAATCAGCAAACCCTCTTTCATGTTTTTCATGATGTTGGTCCAGGCGTGGCGCGGAGAAAAAGATAATAACTCATATTTTCTCAGGGCGATTAAAACGCAAACAGAAAATGCAGAGAGAGTAGTGGATAATAAGGGGATGGGTTCTGTTTTTAAAAGAAAGGGAAAAATAAATTCAGTAATGATTCCTATAATTGTTGGAATGGAAATGCCGATTGCAACCAGTTTGGCCTGTTTTCGCGAATTTTTATTTTCATTCCTTGTTTTAAAAGCATGATGCACAAGTAAAGAAAGAGTAACGATGGATAAAATAACGATCCACCAGGCGTTTATTAAATCAACAATGCTGTCGTTGCCAATAATTAACCAACCCCAAAAGGGAGAGGGATGAACACTAAAATTTATAACGCCTGCGTAAGATAAAAAAACGAAAATAATGGCAGGAAAATATAATGAAAAAAGAAGTGCTCTTGATTTAAGCCAATCTTTATGTCGTGTAAATACAAGGCTAAAGTGCATGGCAAGAGGCGCAATTAAATTTAATACGGGCGAAAAAAGAAAATACCAAAAATAGGCGGATTCTTTATCCGCACTTAAGTGAACCATTAAATCGGTTAGTTGCCAAATACTGAGCGGGACGAGAAATAAATAAAAGAGGCGTGTAAGTTTGTTATGCGGAAAATAAAAGAATACGTAAATAAAAAGCCCGAGATTAAGAAGTAAAGGAATGAATTCTTGCAGGGCAGCAACGGGATGTGAAAAAGTGAAGTGCAAAGAGGGAGCTTGCATAGCATACTAAAGTACAAAAAAATCGAATTCAATCGACAAATAGTACTATTTTTGCATTAAAACACATAAAATGGCAGGCGTAAATTGGTCCGAAGCAACAAAGCCCTTACTTAAAAAATATAAAAACAAGAAACACCCTCTTGATCATAAAAACCTTTACCAGTTATTGGTGATGGTAATTTTATCGGCGCAGGATTCGGACAAACATATTAATGAAGTGGCACCTCCATTGTTTAAAGCGTTTCCGGATATGAAAAGTTTAGCAAGGGCAGATGCCGAAACGCTTTACAGATTTATCGGTAAGGTGCGCAATTTTGGAAATAAAACTAAGTGGCTACTTGAGCTTGCAAAAAAAATAAAAGACGATAAAAGTATTCCACTTACCATGGATGAATTAACGGAATTACCGGGCATAGGACGGAAATCCGCAAACGTGATTATGCGCGAGGGCGGAGTGAAAGCCGAAGGAGTGATCGTTGATTTACATGTATTGCGTGTGGCGCCACGTTTGGGAATTGCAACGGGAACCGATCCTAAAAAAGTGGAAAAACAAATTATGGAAATAATTCCGCAAAAAGATTGGGGACAAATCGGCATGGCAATTTCTTTTTTAGGAAGAGAAATCTGTCGGCCAACAAATCCGCATTGCCCCGAGTGCGTGATGAACACAAGTTGCGCTTATTTCAAAAATCTTAAATAAGCCGACTATTTTTTTCTGACAACCGGCTATGAAACAACCGGTTTAAACTAAAAAAATTTTAGAAGAGGCTTTCCGGTAGTAAATTCATATCATTCATTTAAGAAGATGTTCTTCCTGGCAAAGCATCAGGCTGCCCTTCTTCAAAAAAATATCGTTTTGAATTGTTCAAAGCGATTTTTTTTGCCTGTATTCAGGATATCATGTTTGGCGGATTATTAATCTACTTCAGCGATTTAACGGAGGTAATCATAAAATTTTTTTTACCTTAGGGCATGAAAGTAGTCTTACGCTTACTATTTTTTGGTTTAAGTTTCAATACCGCTTTGGCGCAATTGCCAACTTATCAAAATTACGATTGCGATTTTTATAAAGAACTTTTAATTCCTCTCAGCCATACCGAAAAAACAGGTGAAACCAAACAGGCATTGAATCAAAGTGTGTTTTACGGTTACCGCGATCAGTTTACGTATTGGTACAGGATACTCGTTAAAGAAAACATGCCTGTAACGTTTAAGGTAAATCCTATAAACGACAGCGATTCCTATTCGGTATTTGTTTACCAGTATAACACCACGGATTTTTGTAAAAGAGTTTATGATCAAAAAGTAAAACCGGTACGAACGGAATTTTTTTCCCGGGTTAATAAAGAAGATCCGTATGATCTTTCCGAAAAGAAATTCAACGCGCTTGCAGGAAATGTATATTATATTTCAGTGCTTAATACATCTGTTAACAATTGCGGGCATCGCCTTATTTTATTCGACGGCAAAGATACCCTGCGTGTAAAAGCGGTACATGTTCCCTGTAAAAGAGATTTTGAGGTACTTTCCGTAAAGACAATATCCGTTAAAAATAAACCGGATACTCTGAACATAAAAAAAACAATTCTTCCCATTGCAAAAAAAGATTCGATCCTGCCTTCCGCGGGAACTCCTGTTCTCGCCTGCTATGTAAAAAACAAAAAGAACAATAGTCCGATAGATTATAAACCAGTGGTAACCGAAGCAGCGGCTAATGATGAATTAGCAATGTTGCCGCTGGCTAAAGGCGAGTGGGCCGCGAATATTGTAAAAGGAAATTCCTACAAAATAAAATGTTCTTTGCTTGGCTACAAAAGCACCGTGGTTAATGTTACGCCGCAAAACAACGATACTACAAAAACTGTTGTGATGCTTGAGCCCTTAAAAGCAGGAGATGTTTTTGTGATGAAGAGCATTTATTTTTATCCGAATACCTACGCTTTAAAACGCGAGTCGGCCGATGAACTTCAAAAACTATTGGGCTTTTTACAAAATAACGAGGAGGTGGTTATAGAGATACAGGGGCACACCAACGGCGATAACCACATAGTCAAAAATAAATCGTATGCAGGTTTGGGTGAGGAATGGAATTTTCAAGGAAGCTCGAAGGAACTTTCTTTAAAGCGGGCTGAGGCCATTAAAAAGTTTTTAGAAACGCACGGTGTTACATCTGTCCGCCTTGTACCTAAAGGGTATGGCGGTAAAAAACCGGTAATAACCGATCCGCAAAATAATGAAGAGGGCCAAATGAATATAAGGGTAGAGGTAATGATCTTAAAAACCTGATTATTTTTTTTCGAGTTTGGCGGCTTCGGCCAAAGTAATTTTCTTTTTGTTGTGATAAGCAATTATAAACGCGTCGGAAAGCCCCATGCTTTTAACGTAAAGTTTTGCTTCCTGCGCATCGGTAAATTTTTCGAATATGCCGGTTGAATAAGAAATGCCGCCGGGCACCGCCACGCTGAAAATAGGAGTGAGGCCCTTAAAGATTTCAGGCACGATCGTGTTTTTGTAAACGCCAATTTGTATCTGATAAATTAATCCGGAAGGAAGGTCGGCGTTCACTAAAACCTGTTTGTTCCATTCATCGGCCGGTTTATTTAAACCTTTTGCAAAAACTGTTTCTTCACTTTTTACTCCGGCTTGAATGTTCTTGTCGCGCTCTTCTATCAAACCGTTTATTTTAGATAGTTTTTCTGAAGCCTCTACATTTTTTTTGACAAGCGCGCTTTCCTGCAGCTCCAGTTTTTTTATTTCTTCTTTGTATTTTTTTGTTTTAACAGGGTCTTTGCTGAGTTTTATTTTTTCATTCAGTTTGGAGATTTCCTGTTTATGTTTTTCCGATTTTTCGTGAAGCTGCTCACTCAGAAGTGCAAACAGCGCCTGATCAACATCGAGTTTGGTAATCTTTTTTTCGGTGGGTGCAACCACTTCCGGTTTTTTTTCAACGGGCACATCTCCTTCAAAATAAAAAGATGCGTGGTAAGCGTCCAACACAACTTGTTGCGAAGAGGTAACTGCCTCCCAGGCCAATTCTCTTTTCCTGTTTTTGCGGGTTTCTTGTTTGCAGCTATTTATCCGGACCAAAGTATTTGTCGCTTTCTTTTTAGCAAAGCGCGCAAAACCCAGCGCGAAATAATCTGAGTCGGAAGCCAATGCAATACATGAGTCGAGACAAAGCACGGATTGCCGCATACAATAATCCGAAGAATCGATATTTAAAGAAACTGCGGCAGGGTTATCAGACAGGTAGCTTTCTTTAGAAAAATTGTAGGAACCCTTAGCCCATTCGGCTCCGGAGATGGCCAAGGCCTTACACTTTGCCGAGTTATTTACGGTTTGCGAAATAGCCGGAAACGAAGCTAAAATCATAATTAGCAGCATGTTGAAACCTGAGAAAAAGTGATATGAACGTGGTTTCATCTGTTTGATAATGAGCCACTAATGTACAAATAAATGCTCAAAAACTTGGAGAAGTTAAAAAAAAAGATGATATTGCGTTGTTATTATGATAGGTATGTCGTCGGGTTTCAGATATTTTAAAGATTTACGATTTTTGGCTGTTTGCAGCCTCTTGTCCTTTTCTGCGTTTTCGCAAGATAAATGGCAAAATCCTGAGCATACCGACGAAAACTACATGAGTTTTAAAACGGGTTGGTATGCAGGCGCAAATGCCGGAACAACTTTGTTTTACGGCGACGTATCAAAATATAATTTTTTTCCAAAAACAAAAGATTTTAAGAGTAGTTTCAGTTCGGGTTTTGCCTTATATGGCGGTAAAAAATTCAAACACGGAATTATTGCCGAGATCGAAGTATCTAAGGGAACTTTAAAAGGCCAAAAAGTGGCGGATAAATTATACCCCCGCTATTTTATAGCCGATTTCATGGACTACTCGGTTAATTTTAAATACTGCCTGTCGCAACAAATTTTTCGTAAAGAACAACAACGCAAATTTTTTAATCGTCTGAGCATTTACGCAACCGCCGGTGTAGGCCAGGTTTTTTTTCGCAGCCGTTTATATAAACAGGCAATTAATCAGCAATGGTATTTAGAACATGCAAACGGATACGCAACTACCGGTATCGACAGCGCAGGAATAACATCTGCAGGCGGACTTGTAACTAAAAAGAAGGCAATGGCCAACGCGATTATTTTACCTATTGGAGGTAAAATCAATTATAAGCTTAATGCCAAAACAGATATTACTTTTGATTTAAGATATGTACCCATTTTACTTTGTGAAAGTAAAAAGAAAGCCCCTTCAGTTACAACAGATGCTCCTTCTTCAATTTCCTCCAATGGTTTTATCTCAGTGTATTTCCCATCGGTTATCCCTGACTTAATTTCAATTTTTGTAAAATGGTACCCAATTACTGCATCTTTATTTTTGCAATTTTCATGCTCGGCACATTCCTTATGTTCACACGTTGTTTTGTTCTTGCATTTTTCATGCTTCTCGCAATTTGGATGTTCTGGGCAATCTTCACTCAATTCGCACATTTCATGTCCCGTACACTCTTCATGCTTCCCGCAACCAGTTTTATCTTCTTTTATAAAGATAAATTCTTTACCATTTTCTTTTACGATAGCATTAGCGGGAACTGAATTTACTTTTGCACCGTCTAATTCAATTACTGCATTGATAAACATACCCGGTAATAGTTCCTTATCTTCTTTATCCAAATGACAATGGATACGCACACTTCTTGTTTCATCGAAAGAACGACCAATTAAATGAACCGTTGCTGTTAATTCTTTATTTGGATCGTTAGCTAAAGTAAATCTCACTCTTTGTCCCTCTTTAATTTTTGTAATGTCTTTTTCAAACACAGTTAGTTCAGCATGTAAATGCTCTGTATCCACAATTTCAAACATTACGTCCTGTTGGTTAATCATTTTCCCAATGTTAACATTCACTTTCGTTACATAACCATTGATAGGTGATGTAACTGTTATCATTCCTGAAATGTTACCGTTCAATACATTGTTCTTATTGATGCCTGCTATTCGGATTTTTTCTTCCAAAGCTTTGTATTTTGCTTGTGCAATATTAAACTCGCTTTGTGTTTGTTGCAATACTTTTGCAGAATTTACATTTTCTTTATTCAACTCTTGTTGGCGTTTTAATTCCTGCTCCAAGTAATCATACTTACTCTTTGCTTCCACAAAATCCTGCTGCAATTGTGCAATTTCAGGATGTTCGATAACAGCAACTACTTGTCCTTTTGTAACGTGCATACCTTCGAGCATTTCTGTTGATTTTAAAAATCCACCAATGGGTGCGCTCACCGAAACAAGGTTTTGCGGTGGTACATCCAGTTTACCGTTTACTTTTAAAATCCCGTTCAGGTTTTTACTTTCAATCTGACCGATTTTAATTTCAGAATTATCGAACTGTTCTTTTGTTAAAGAAACTTCCTTTACTTCCGTTTCCTCTGCCTCTTCATGGCTTTCTTCCGCAACCTTTTCCTTCGTTCCCGAACAGGCTGTTAATGCAAGCATCAGTATAATCAGACTAAACTTTAAAGCACTTGTTATTTTTGATTTAATTGTTTTCATATCGTTTAATGTTATTTTATTGATCCTGATAAAAATTCCAAAGCAATTACACTATGATTGTACTCCAATAGCGTTTGCAGATAATTCTGCTTTATTTCATCTGCCTGTTGCAGATTTAAAACATGTTGAGAATAGTTGATCTCTCCCTTTTGAAAAGCAATTGTACTTTGTTTTGTAATTAACTCTGCATTTGGTAATCCGCTTGACTTATAGTATTGCAAAGATTTTTGAGTTTTCAAATACTCCGTATAAGCTGCTTCAATTTCTGCTAAAGCATTATTCTGAGCTTGTTTGTATTGTAGTTCGGCATTTTGCTTTGAGTATTCGGCAGCTTTTACTTTTGCGCTTTGTGGAGCAAACCACAAAGGAATACTTATTCCTGCCGAGAAACCTTGAAAACGATTGCCATAATTAGCCAATGGTGCTGTCACATCATTTCCATAAGGAACACCGTATAAAGTTTGATTAAAATACCCCAATGTAATATCCGGCATCAAAGCGTTTTTATCCACTTTCTTTTGATTTTCTGCAATACTAATCTGCTGCTTCATGTAAACAACAAATGGATTTTTTGTAGCCAATGATGAATCAACCTGTAGGCTTAAAACCGCCTCTTTTAATTCAGCCTCCTCAAATGTTGCAATGGGAGAAGTTAACAAAGCCTTCACCCTTCCCGCTAAAGCAATCTTATCGTTTTCCATTTGCATCAACTGATTTTCTACTTCTTTGCTTCTTGCTTCTGTGGATGATTTTTCCAATAGATTTGATTCTCCTGTTTTATAGCGAAGTGCTGAAGCTTTTGCAAGCGCTTTATAAACGCTATCTCTGCGTAGTAACAGTTCCTTTCGCTGATTCAGGTTTAACCATTGATAGTAAACTTGCTTTATTTGATAGACAACTTCAGATTCAGTTAATTTCTTCTTCAGCAAATGACTTTCCATTACCGAACCCGCCAGTTTTGATTTAGCGGCAAATGTTGTAGGAAATGGGAGCGACTGCGATATAGTTAGGTTATTATCTTTATTCGCATAGCTATTGTATTGCCCATAGGTTAAACTCACATTGGTTTTTCCAATCTCTGTGGAAGTCTTTTTTAAGTATTGGCTACTTTTTACTTCTGCATCGGCTGCTAATACCGAGTTGTTATTTTTTAAGCCTTTGGCGATCCATTCATCTAACGATCCATTGTTTTGTGCCTGAATTGTAGTGCTTCCAAACAATAAAATAGTTATTACAGCAGGTGCAATTACTTTTGTGGTTTTTGTTTTCATCTTTTCAAATAGAACATAAAGTATTGGTAATACAATTAGCGTTAACAGAGTTGCGCTAATCAAGCCGCCTATAACAACAGTTGCTAATGGCTTCTGTACCTCGGCACCTGCTCCATGTGATAAAGCCATTGGTAAGAAACCCAACGATGCAACCGCAGCGGTCATTATTACAGGACGCAAACGAACCCTAACACCTGTTAAAACTCGTTCCATTAAATCTTCCATGCCTTCTTTTTTTAGTTGATTGAAATATCCTATCAATACAATTCCATTTAGTACTGCCACTCCAAACAAAGCTATAAAACCAACTCCCGCAGAAATACTGAATGGCATTCCTCTCAGATAAAGCGCGAATACCCCACCAATAGCAGATAACGGGATAGCTGTGAAAATCAACAGGGCTTGCTTGAATGAACTGAACGTAAAGAACAGCAACATGAAAATGAGCAATAATGCTACAGGTACGGCAATTGACAATCTTTCTTTTGCTTCGGTAAGATTTTGAAATTGACCTCCATAAGTAATGTTGTAGCCCGGAGGTAATTTTAATTGAGTGTCCAATTTGGCTTGTATTTCTTTCACAACAGATTCAACGTCTCTACCTGAAACATTAAAACCAATAAATATCCTACGCTTCGTATTGTCATGCGAAACCTGTGCAGGGCCTTCTTTGTAACTTACATCTGCAATTTGATTCAAAGGAATTTTTACTCCGTTGTCGGTTAGTACATATAACTGGCTTACATCGTTTATGTCCTGACGAAAATTTTTATTGAACCGTACCACTAAATCAAACTTCTTTTCGCCTTCTAAAACAACACCCGCTTTTTCACCTGCAAATGCTGCTGTAATTACTCTGTTTACATCATTCACTTTGATACCGTATTGAGCCAGTTTATCACGCTTGTAATTAACTGCGATTTGTGGCAAGCCTGCTACTTTTTCTATATTAGGAGTTCCAACGCCTTCAATTCCTGCAATCAATTTAGATACTTTGTCGGCTTCTGAAGCCAAGACATCCATGTCATCGCCATATATCTTAATTGCTACATCCTGACGGATACCTGTCATCAATTCATTAAAGCGCATTTGAATCGGTTGAGTGATCTCTAAATTCACCCCAATTAAACCACCCTTCAAAGCTTCTTCCATCTTCTCCATCAATTCTTCTTTTGTTTCAGCACTTGTCCATTCACTTTTATCTTTTAGTGCTACCATAATATCACCTCTTTCAATTGGCATAGGGTCAGTGGGAATTTCAGCACTACCAATACGTGTAACCACTTGCTTCACTTCAGGGAATTTTGATTTTAAAATCTTCTCTGCTTTTGTGGTAGTTTCTGTCATTTGCGTTAACGATGTTCCTTGCATCATTCCAAATTCAATAGCAAAATCTCCTTCTTCTAAAGTTGGAATGAACTCGCCTCCCATTCTCAAAAACATGAACAGACTTGTAACAAACAATACAATGGCAGAAATAATAATGATACCTTTTCTCTTTAATGCTTTTGTAATTACAGGCATGTACAGGCGTTCAAAAAACGCCATTATTTTATCGGAAATATTTTTCTTGTGATGGGTATTCTTGCTTAAGAACAAAGCAGAAGCCATTGGAACATAAGTTAAAGAAAGTATCAACGCACCAAGAATAGCAAATGAAACAGTTTGTGCCATTGGAGCAAACATTTTTCCTTCAATGCCTACTAATGCCAAAATAGGCAAGTACACAATCATAATGATGATCTCCCCAAAAGCCGCAGAGCTTCTAATCTTTGTTGCTGATTGATATACTTCTTCATCCATTTCGGCTTGCGTTAATTTTCCATTGCCGATATGTTTATTAATACTTCTCCCTGTTATGTGATGTAGAGTTGCTTCAATAATAATTACAGCACCATCTACAATTAAACCGAAATCAATTGCACCCAAACTCATTAAGTTGCCAGACACGCCAAATAAATTCATCATAGCAATTGCAAACAGCATTGCTAAAGGAATAACAGACGCAACCACCAAGCCCGCACGGAGATTACCTAACAAGAGAACTAATACGAAAATTACGATTAAGCCTCCTTCAATTAAGTTTTTCTCCACTGTACTAATTGCTCTTTTTACCAATGCAGAACGCTCAATGTAGGGATCAATTACTACGCCATCAGGTAATGATTTTTGAATTTCTGCCATGCGTTCTTTTACATGTTCAATAACTTTGGATGAATTTTCTCCTTTGAGCATCAATGTAATTCCGGCTACAACTTCACCTTGACCGTTACGGGTAATAGCTCCATAGCGAGGTGCGCTTCCGAAATTTACCGTTCCAATATTGCGAACAAGTATTGGCATATTGTCAACGGTTTTAATAACGATGTTCTCAATATCTTCTATGGTTTTTACCATGCCAATCCCACGAATAAAAGAAACATTAGAACCTTTCTCAATGTATGCACCGCCTGTATTTTCATTGCCGTTATGCAAGGCTTCAAATACTTCACTTATGGTTACATTCATTGCATTAAGACGATTAGGATCAATTGAAACTTCATATTGTTTCATTTCACCACCCCAAGCACTTACTTCGGTTATTCCTTGTACTCCTGCCAATTGTCTGCGAACGATCCAATCCTGAATGGTTCTTAAATCCTGAGCAGAGAATTTGTTTTCAAATCCTTTTTTCGTGTGAATCGTGTATTGGTATATTTCACCTAATCCAGTAGTAATCGGCCCCATCTCAGGTTTGCCCAAGCCATCCGGAATTTCTGCTTCCGCTTGTTTTATTTTTTCGGCTACCAACTGGCGGGCAGTATGTGTTTCCACCTTATCATCAAACACAACCGTAATAACCGATAGTCCGAACCTTGAAATGGAACGGATCTCCTTTACATCAGGTAGATTCGACATAGAAATTTCCAACGGATTAGTGATGAAACTTTCTATTTCCTGCGCTGCAACAGTAGGTGCAACTGTGATAACCGTTACCTGATTATTTGTTATATCAGGCAAGGCATCAATGGGCAATTTTTTAAAGGAATAAACGCCCCAAACAATCAAAGCAATGGTAAACAAGCTAATTACCATTTTATTTTTGATTGAAAACCCTATGAGTTTATCAAACATAATTTTTTGTTCTGTGTAATTAAATTTTGAGGTATAGTTTTATGGCATGTACAAACGCCACAAAGCATCAAACACACATTGCTATACCAATGCTGTTGAGTTTAGATTAAATTGATGCTTGGATTAAGCAAGCTTTGGCGGTTGCCAAATTGGAATAATAGCAGAAACAGTTTCTGATTCAGGATGAACCGTATAAATTGTATTGATAACTGCTATTTGATTTTGAATGGATTGAAAGGGCTTTACTACAAAATGTGTAGCACAGCAAGAGCATACACAAAACGGTGTACAAACTTCGTCTTGATGATCTCCTGAATTTTGAGAAGTTTGCTCGTGCTTTAATTCATTACAATCGTCCTTGTCTCCGCAAGGCATAACTGCAAGTGAAATAAAGTAGATAGTGAATAATATGTAAAATGCTTTTTTCAACTACACAAATATACTAATTCCGTAACAAACAGTAGCAAATTTTCTTTTAAAGATCTGATTCCCAATTTGGTGGGCAAGAGAACTTGGCTATGAAAAAAGTTCTTATTAACTTAAAAGGAACCAAGCCTCTGCCCATAAATTTTAATATTTAATCATTTTCCAATACTGACTGCTTTTTAGCCTTAAAATAGGTATCTAAAGCTTTCTCTCCGAAGATATAAAATACAACAGGTGTAACTATCATGTCTAACAAGGTCGAACTTATTAAGCCTCCTAATATAACTGTTGCAACAGGATAAAGTATTTCTTTACCTGAAGCTTGAGAATCTAAAGTAAGCGGAATCAGTGCCAATGCAGCTACTAATGCCGTCATTAAAACAGGGACTAATCTTTCTAAAGAGCCTCGAATGATCATTTCCTTACCAAATTTTTCTCCCTCATGTTCTATCAGATGGATATAATGTGAAATCATCATAATTCCATTCCGAGACGCTATTCCTGTAAGTGTAATAAACCCAACTAATGTTGCAATTGAAAAAGTGCCTCCAGTTAAAGTTACCGCTATTACGCTTCCAATTAATGCTAAAGGTATATTGAGCATAATTTGAATAACAATGCGTGAGGATTTAAAATGAGAATAAAGCACCAAGAAAATACCTAAGAATGCAAAAATGCTTAAAATGCCAATGAGTTGTGACGCTTCCTGTTGGCTTTCAAACTGTCCGCCATATTTCAGGAAGTAGCCTTGTGGTAATGGCACATTATCTTTTATTTTACTTTGTATTTCTTTAACTGTGCTGCCTAAGTCACGTCCCTGTACGTTGCACGAAATAACAATCCTTCTCTGTGTGTTTTCATGGTAAATAGAATTTACAGCATTTGTATATTCTATATCTGCAACTTGTTGAAGAGGAATTTGATTCCCCGAAGGCGAAGTAATCAAAGTGTTTCTGATCTTTTCAATATTTGTTCTTTCTTCTGTTGTTGTTCTTAAAATAATATCAAAGGATTTTTGTCCGTCCAAAACTTGACCTTCAACTTTTCCATTGTAGAACACTTCCAAATCTTCGGCAATTTTTCCGGCTTGTATCCCATATCGTTGAAGAGCATCACGTTTCACTTTAATTATAAGCTGAGGAACTAATACTTGCTTTTCTATTTGAGCATCTACCACCCCCTCAATTTTGCTTATTTCTGCTTTAATTTTAGCTGCATTTGTTCGCAAATCACTCAAATCATTTCCAAATAATTTAATAGCTACCTGCGCTCTTACGCCCGATAATAAATGATCCAAACGATGGGATATTGGTTGACCAACATTGACAGATACCCCCTTTAAAATATTTAATTCCTTTCTTATATCAGCAACAATTTCATCTCTTGTTCTTTTAACATCTTTTTTTAACTCAACTTCAATTTCAGAATTACTAACAGGTTCCACATGTTCATCCAATTCTGCACGTCCGGTTCTTCTGCTTACATACTCTACTTCAGGAACTCTAAGCATTAATTCCTCGGCCATTGTGCCAATTTTATTACTTTCCTCTAAAGAAGTTCCAGCCGGAGTAGATAAATTTATTGTAAAAGATCCCTCATTAAAAGGCGGTAAAAATTCCGTTCCAAAGAAAGGAACAATACTACAAGAAGCAACGATCAATAAAATTGAAACACCAACGATTTGTTTTGGTCTGCTAAGCCCAAAATTGAGCAGTTTGGTATCCTGTTTTTTTAACCATTTTACAAATTTGGTATCGTGTTCCTCTTCATTTTTTTGTTTTTTGTTTAGCAAATAACTACACAGAGCAGGTGTTACCGTTAAAGAAACAATTAAAGATGCCACAATGGAAGTAATATAAGCAATGCCTAATGGAGCGAATATCTTTCCTTCTATTCCTTGCATAGAAAAGAGTGGTATAAAAACAAGCACTACTATAATTGTAGCGTACACAATGGAATTTCTTACTTCGCTGCTTGCTTCATAAACCACTTTTAATATTGGCTTTGGTGTTGAACTTAATCTATTTTCCTTAAGTCTTCTAAATACATTCTCTACATCAACGATGGCATCATCGACTAACTCCCCAATTGCAATCGCAAGCCCTCCAAGTGTTAAGGTGTTAATTGAAATATCAAACAATTTGAAAATAATAGCTGTAATGATTAGCGAAAGAGGAATTGCCGTGAGGGTTATTATTGTTGTTCTAAAATTCAATAAAAACAAAAAGAGAATAATAACAACTAAAATGAACCCGTCACGCAAAGCTTCTTCTACATTTTTTAACGAACTTTCAATAAAATTTTTCTGCTGAAAAATATGTGGGTTCAATTTTACATCCTTGGGTAAAGTTTGCTGCAACTCTTCTAAAGCTTTTTCAACTTCATCAGTCAGATCAATTGTACTTGCTCCCGGTTGTTTCTCAACCGTCAGTATCACCGCAGACTTTCCATTTATACTTGCATCCCCACGTTTTATTGCACCGCCAAATTGAACATCTGCTACCTGAGACAATAGAACCGGCAGACCATCCTTGTTGGCGACAACTGTTCCTTTCAAATCCTCCAATGAATTTGCTCTGCCAATGTTTCTAATCAACACTTCGCTGCCGTATGCATCAAAAAAGCCTCCTGTTGTATTTTGGTTGGTTAAGGATAATGCCCTGTCAATATCGTCAATGCTTAATCCAAATTGTTTGAGTCTTGCACTTGAAATTAATACTTGATATTGTTTTCTTTCTCCACCAATTGGTATGACTTGCGAAACGCCTTTGATACTCATTAATCTTCTGCGAATGGTAAAGTCCGCTAAAGTCCGCAGTTCTGATGATCTTGTTGAATCGGCACTTACACCTACCAACATTATTTGTCCCATGACGGAACTAATCGGCCCCATTACAGGAGTTATTCCCTTTGGTAATTGAACAGTTTGTAATCGTTCAGAAACCAATTGTCTTGCTCTAAAAACATCAGTATTCCAGTCAAATTCCACAAACACCATCCCAATACCTATTGCTGCCGAACTTCTAACTACTTCAACTCCGGGTGCACCATTTAAAGCCACTTCCACAGGAAGAGCAACCTGTGTTTCAATTTCTTCAGGAGCCATGCCATTGGCCTCCAAAAATATGGTTACACGAGGTCGGTTAAGATCAGGTAAAACATCAACGGGTAAATTAATAATCGTATAAACTCCGTACACCATTATTAAGCATGCAAATGCTATTACGAATAGGCGGTTGTGAAGTGAAAATTTAATTAGTCTGTTTAGCATCAGCTATTATTGTTTAAAAAGTTTAAAGTTTTCGGTCTTATTTGAGTAGTTTACCTTTAAAAGGTAAATTCCGCTCTCTAAAATTCTTTCTATCTCCTGCTTGTAATTAGATTCCTTTGTGATATCCTTTTGAATTAGTTTTCCATGAACATCAAACAAGGAAATAGTTTTAAATTCATTATTCGCAGTCGGATTGAATTCAATAGTATAAGAATTGGTAAATACAGTTGGAAAAACTTTCGTTTTATACAAATCCTTGTTTTGATCCTTTATCCCTGCAAATGCCAAAGGATTCAATTGCAGAATTCTTGTGTAGGTTGTGTCTCCTGTCAAAGCTTCATCGTGATTAGCCACTAACATGGACATGTAGATTTTAACCTTCCCTTTATTAACTGATGGTGCTTTCCATTTGTAAGTCCAAGTTGCGCTATCTTGTGAGTCTGCTCCACATGGTGTATGACTTACATATCCTCTCCCTCCCAAAGTATAGGTTCGAGTGGTGGTGGTATTTATTAGACTAAAAGTCCCAACGGAAGTATTAGTAGTATCCAATGAAGAGCAAACAAATCCGAATTTACTGTGTCCTGCACGCTTGATTCGGATATGTATTAAATATGTACTGTCCACTTCGTATTGATTAATATTTCCTTCAACTTCAAAATGCAAATCAGGCATGTCAGGATTTACAGGTGAAGAATGACAGCCTGAGCAATTTGTTTCTCCCGGAGCTCCGCTGTGATCTCCTACAATTGGGCTATCACAAGGTGATTGTATGCTACTTGTCGCTGAAACCAAAATCATTAAGCTGAGTAGGGAGAACAATACAATAGATATTTTCTTTTTCATGGGTTAGGTTTTAATTATTTTACGATGATTTGACCTATCATAGAATTATGGTAATTACAATAAAAGGCATAGTAACCAGTATCGTTAAACGTATATGAAAAACTATCTCCGGGTTTTAACTTACCTGAATAAAATGTATTTTTCATTTCTCCGACAGTATGATTTTTTGGATCTTTATTTATAAAAGTTATGGTAGTTCCTTTTGAAATTTTTGTTTGATATGGCTCAACAATTTGATTATGAAGCCATACTTCATTATCCTGCCTCACACCATCATTATGCTTTTTACAAGCAATAAAAGTGAATAACAAGATTGTTACATAAACTTTTGTTTTCATGCTGTTATCTTTTTTGCATAGCCATAAACCATGTATTTCATTTGGTTTGGAACTATTTTGTTTAAAACAATTTTATCGAATCTTGAGAAGATCCGCGATAGTTTTAATCTATTTGCGAAAACTCCTGATATTCCGTTGAACTGATATTTGACTTTCTGAAAAGGATTAAATGCTTTCCTTAACGAACGCTCATCAAAATAGAACCATATTGCGCCCCAATCAGTGAATCTTCTTCTTAATTTTCTGTGGAAATAAGACCCTTTAGCGTTTTCCGCAAATAATAAAATGCCATTTTCATTTAAGTTATGATAAATGTTTTCAATAGCCTTTTCAATT
>JACQAK010000070.1 GCA_016194985.1 Bacteroidota bacterium | reverse complement strand
TTGCATCAAAAAATCAAAGCGAGTTCGCGTTTTAAGATTACGACTCCTGTATCTTTTTTAGAAATGATCGCTCTTGAAAAAAACTGTCGTATTGTAATGACCGACAGTGGTGGCGTTCAAAAGGAAGCTTTTTATTTTGAAAAACCCTGTGTGATTTTACGTCCGGAAACAGAATGGGTAGAACTGGTTGAGTGCGGCACAGCTATCATAACTGATGCGAATGAGCAAAAAATTATTGAGGCTTTCACCACGCTGACGTCTGGCTCAGACATGAAATTCCCTAAATTATATGGTGATGGGAAAGCTGCGGAGTTTATGTGTTCTGAAATTTTAGATAATCTATCTGTTGTTTAAAAAACAGTTTCATCTTCTATTGGTTCATAAGCTTCTACTTTTATATCATCCACAAACATATTCTTGTCGCTGGTATTCCAAAAGTAACCTTGTATGATATCGTTTCTATCCCAAAAATCGGGCGTCATATAATAGAATGTTACTTTATTCCACTCGCCTTGTTTTAAATTTGCTGTTTTGGTATGAAGGCATTTAAAATTATAAGATTTTTCTTTATGTAACATATTTAATACCAAGCGACCGTCAACATCGTTAGGGTTTTCACGGGTAAATAATTGAGCACTAATCTTTACAATCAAGTATGATTTTTGAGATATATCTTTATATACAGCACGTAAATCTGCCGCAAAAGGAACATTAGTATTAGTTAACAGGCACTGATTTTTAGAAAAAGATAGCGAGTCTACAATGTTTTTTTCTTCTTTAGATTTAGAATCAAAATTTTCTTCTTTACTAAATATTAATTTATATTTTGATAGATTTTTTTCATCAAAATTAAACGCTCCAACCGAAGAATACTTATCAATTAGTAATAATTTTCTTTGTTCGTCAGTAACATCAGAAGTTTGCAAAAAGACCGATTTATAATAGGCTTTAGTCATTCTTGAACCCTCTAAAATTCCATGTTTGATTTGCCACGATTGAAAAATATTTAAAAAAACTAACAATACAAAAACCGGAACCAATACAAATTTCGCTTTACTGCTAACTACCTTATTTAGTAAAAACCCAAATGGTATTGCTAAAATGATATATGCCGGTATAATAGCTCTGGAACTAAAACTAATGCCATACCACCAGCATGACCAGCTTGACATAACATAAAAATTTAAACCAAAATAAATACAGCATGCCAAAAACCAGGGCTTACTGGCTTTATAAAAATAATAAAATCCAACAATAGCAAATACCATCATTGGTGTATATATAAACCAACCTTTTCTGAAACTAAATAAAAATTCTAAAATATAGGGGTGCTTAAAATTAAATCCTTCATTTAAATGGTCTCCATAACTATCAAACAAAAAATGTCCTGTAATAATTTTCCAATACACTAACTGATAGCTTACAATAACAAATACGATACAAACAAATGCCAAAACCTGAACTCTGTAATTATATAACAACATTGCCTTTTGTTTGAGCGATTGAAAACTAAACACATTGTAAAATAAAGGCACCAGAACAATTAATATTTCCGGAGGTCTTGATATAGCTGCTAATCCAATCGTTATCCCTAAAGCAACAATATATTTTACTTTAAACTCTTTATACCATTTGATTGTAAAATAAATAGTAAGGGCATGTAATGAAAACACTACATTGTGAACCATGGCTGGTTGAGCATGTATAGACACATGTAATAAATAGTTTGTTCCAAACACAATCAATAATAATGTAACAGCCGCCACTTTATCTGTAAAAAAATGAAGCAATACTTTTCTGAAAGCAATTAATCCGATAACTGTATAAACAAAGCATCCATACAGTACACTCAATTGATAAGGCAAAGAAAAACCATCTTCCGGGTAGCCCAATACATGAGCCATTTTATCTCCTATTACATAAAACGGATAGTATAAAATTGCCATACCCATTGGATATTTCATTACCCAATTTCCGTTTTCAATTCTAAAGGCCTGATAAAAACCATCCGAAGTATGATATGTAGACAATATACTTTGTAACTGGTCGTAATTCTTTAAGGCAATATCATTATATTTAAAGCCGGCTGGTAAATACAGATAGTACCCCAAAACATCGTAAGCAAATACATTTGATGGAATAGCCGAAAAAACCAAATATCCAATAGCCAGAATTGCTATCAATAAAGCCGTTAGAGAATATTTTGTATCTGATGTATTCGTTAAATCTTGCATTTATTTGGAATATGTTTCATTATTTAGCCTTAAACAAACCATATTTCAAAATACAATAAATAGCTCTGAATCCGTCTTTCCAACCAATTTTTTTACCTTCTTCATAGGTTCTTCCATAATAAGAAATACCAACCTCATAAATACGAATATCTTTCTGCCTTGCTATTTTAGCGGTTACTTCTGGTTCAAATCCAAAACGGTTTTCCTTTAATGAGAGTCCTTTTACAATATCTGCTCTGAATAACTTATAACAGGTTTCCATGTCTGTTAAATTAAGGTTAGTGAACATGTTTGACATCATTGTCAGCATCTTGTTTCCTATAGAATGCCAAAAGAACAATATACGATGAGGCTTTCCTCCAATAAATCTGCTTCCGTACACCACATCTGCCATTCCTAATAAAATAGGCTTTAATAAAATGTTATATTCTTCAGGGTCATACTCCAAATCAGCGTCCTGAATGATGATATAATCTCCTTTAGCTTCTTTGATACCTGTGTGAAGAGCGGCGCCCTTTCCTTTATTAAACTCATGCTTGTAATACTGAATATTTAAATCTGAATTAGCCGCCTTGTAGTTTTTAATAGCGTCTTCGGTATTATCCTTTGAATAATCATTTACTATAATTATCTCTTTCTCAACCCCAGATGGCAGTTTAACATCCTTAACTTTATTAAGAATTAAATGAATGGTTCTGCCCTCATTGTAAGCAGGAATAACAATTGATAATATCATAAAACAAACCTACATATAATTATCCAAAATAAAAAAATCTTCCCATATAAGTTCATAATGTTATTTTTTTACGATGGTGTACTTTAAATCATCTACTAAATTATCGCCTTTACTGGTATTGGCAAATATTTTTAAATAACTGGTTCCGGTAATCAAAAATTTATCGATCTCAACAACATGCGTCATTTTCACCCATTCATTATTTTTACTAGAAAACTGATTTTTAAAAACAACATCCCATTTAGTCATGTTCCCACTATCATCAACAGAAGCTACTAAAGCTAAATCTTTTCCTTCCTTTGATGTTTTAGCCATACATTCTATTATTAAATAAAATGTAGCATTCAGATTCAGATCTTTCAAAGGGAATCCAAATCCTTTTGAGTAGTGATTCATTTTTCCAACCACACTTGCTTTTTGGCTCTGATATCCTCCGGGAACAACTCTGTTATCCCCTTCGGTGTCTTCATAATTCATTAATTCTGTTTTAAAGACAGGTCTCCCGGTCAATATTTTTGCAATCTTTTTCTGGTTAATATCTGTCAGATTTGTTTCCAAAAAAATATCCCAGAATTTTTCTTTATCCATGTTATAAGAATGCATAATACCATTAGAATACTGAAATGCCATCAATTGATTCAATAATAAAAAAGGTATAACCAGTCCCAAAACCATTCTCTTTTTACCTATGGATAATTTACTGTATAAAAGCATGGAAAAAATCACAAACAAAGGTAGGATATCAATAATTGGCCTGATACTAAAACCACCGCCATACCACCAGCACCACCATGAAGCCGTAATGTATATAAAAACAGAAAGTGTGGTAAAAAAAACTACTTTTTTGAACCAGTCTGACTTTACAAACAAAATGAATAATATTGCAGCCAAAATAAGAGGTGTATATATAAACAAGCCTTTTTTATAACTAAATAACATATTGATAATTTCCGGATGTGCAAAATTGAATGTTTCTCCCTCATAGGAAACAATATAGAAATCTCCCGTTTGTAAGTAATAAAATGTAAACTGTAATAGCACAGCACCCATAAAGGTTACAATAAATATAGCAACACCTATATACTGTTTAATAAAGATCGTTTTTAGAAACAACACATAATCTTTAAAGCCGGCAAAGAAAAAAGGTGTAAATAAAATAATCACCACATTAACTGGTCTTATTAAAGCTACTAAAGCAAATGCGAGTCCTAAAAAAAACAGAGCCTTATTAGTTGGTTTCTCTATCAATCGAACAAACAGATAAAAAAATAAACTGACAGCAAAAAAAGAATAAACATGGGACATGGATGGCTCCTGAATAACATAGTGAAAAAAATTGGTGCCAAACAAAAAAACAAGGCATGTTGCAAAGCTAATTTTAGCCGAAATAGAAAAAAATTCAGCGATTCGTGAAATAAGAAAAACAGAAAGAACGCAATAGATTAGAGAACCAAGACTTATCATCATCAAAAAGGTATCAGTATAACCATTGATATCTGTTCCGGCAACGGCTGATATCACAATACCTATTAAGAAAAAAGGTAGCATGCAAATCGCTGTTCCACAGTAATATTTGTTAACGCCCTTATCTTTGTACTGATTGATGGCAGGGCGATAAATAGGGTTAATTTTATTCTGCTCGTTATCATAATAATGATAGGCAAAATCCTGATAAATGACTGCTGCAGGTAAATAACAGTAGTAACCTAAGCCATCCGTAGCTATAGAATTAGCTAAACCATTTTGGCGTTCATTTAAAAAGCGCTGGGTTAATAAGATTATAAATAAGCTAAAAAAAAGAAAGAGGTATTTTCTTTTCCATAATAGCCTTTTAATGTTATCAACCATAATTATATAACCATTTCAGGAATTTCACCTTCAATTATTAGTTTTCCGGCAGTCGCATTTTTAATTTGTTCGATGCTTACACCCGGAGCTCTTTCTAATAAACGGAAACCCCCTTCATTTATTATATCCAAAACGGCTAATTCTGTCACAATTTTCTTCACACATTTCACTCCTGTTAGTGGCAAATCACATTTTGGTAATAATTTTGATTCTCCCGCTTTATTAACATGCTGCATAGCAACAATTATATTTTTTGCACTGGCAACTAAATCCATAGCTCCACCCATACCTTTTACCATCTTTCCTGGTATTTTCCAATTGGCTATGTCTCCATTTTCACTCACTTCCATAGCTCCCAAAATGGTTAAATTTACTTTTTGACCTCTGATCATCCCGAAACTCATGGCTGAATCAAATATAGACGAGCCAGGTAGTAAGGTCACTGTTTGTTTACCTGCATTAATTAAATCAGCATCTTCTTCGCCTTCATAAGGAAATGGTCCCATTCCTAAAATACCGTTTTCTGATTGTAAAACTACATTTACACCTTCCGGAATGTAATTCGCAACTAATGTAGGTATACCAATCCCTAAATTAACGTACATACCATCTTTTACTTCTCTTGCTATTCTTTTAGCAATACCATTTTTATCTAACATAACATTTCAATTAAGAATACAGCGAAAATAACTAAAAAAAGGAAACTAAACCATCTTGGGGTTCATAATAGTTTTTCTAATAGAAAATTCAAGTATTTAATTACTGTTTAACATAAAAAACCCTCCATTTTAAATAAAACAGAGGGTTAATTTATAATAATTAAAATTTATTTTTCCAGAACTTTATCAATCTTATATAATGACATTTCTACATCATCACAATCTAAAGTGGATTTACCATCAGGGTTAAATGCATATGTTTTAATAATCATACCTGGCTTGTTAACGAAATTACCAGGGATTGTAACACTATCAATCACATTAACCCATTTATTGGTTTCACTTACGTGAGTTCTAAAATCAAATTGTGTCCAATGCAACACATTATGCGCCTCATCTTCCAAAGAAAATGCGTATTTTTTTTCAGATGACAGATTACCAATTCTAGCCCATACATTTACTTTTACTCTCAAATCTTTTTGTTGTACGCTATCTGGTATATTAAATGTACATTCTTGCCCATAAACATTAGCGCTATCGGCTCTCGTGAAATATTTTCCACCATGAGCATCACCTTCTGTTTTATATTTAGTTAAACTGTCTTCTAAATCCATTGTTTTTTTAGATAAAAATGTTGCTTGTTCAACTTCTTTTGGTGGAGAACAAGAGAACATCATGAGAATAGTCCCAATAGCAACACATGCTGCCATCATTTTTAAATTTGTAGTTTTCATACCTTTTGAATGATTTTAAAGTAATTATGTAATTTTCAGCAAAAATACTTTAATTTTGAAGATTACCTAATACTATAACTTCATTTTATGAATAAAATAATGAATAATATTTCAAATAATAAACTAGCTTTTTTTATTCATAATAAAAGGTATTGGATTGCTTTTGGAGTATTTGCGAGCTATTTATGCCTTGGTTTTTATAAAATCGGGAATACCAACATATGGTTTGATGAAATGTATAGTATTGACTTAGCTGTACATAACGATATTTATGGGATCATTCTCAATGCCATAAAAGCAGATGTAAACCCCCCATTATACTTAATTATTGTGCACTATTGGCTCGATTTATTTGGTCAGTCAGAAGTAGCATTGCGTTCTATATCTGCCATAGCTGTAAGCTTGTCATGTGGTATTTTCTTTTTATTCTGCCACCGTTTTTTTAACTGGCAAACGGCCATTTTTGCCACTCTTTTATTTTTCTCTTCAAATGAGTTGTTCTACTATGCTCAAGAAGGACGAACATATGGATTAGTCATATTATTTTGTGTCTTATCAAATTACAGTTTCATGAGTTTTGTGAAGCAACCTAATTTGAAAAGTACTGCTTTACTAGGCATATTCAACGCAATTATTTTTTATCTTCATCTCTTAGCAAGTTTAAATTTTATAGCACAAATCCTTCTGATTCCATTTTTAGCATTTGACAAAAAATTATTTACAGAAAAAGACCCATTGGTTTATTCATTTTTTGGCTTCAAACTAAAACAGGTTGGTTACTATATATTTTCTTGGAGCATATTTGGGATATTGTTTTTACCATGGAGAGAACGTTTTTTCGGATTAATGGGTCAAAAAAGTGGAAGTTTTTGGCTTGGAAGACCCTCTGTCTTTGAGCTAAAGAATTGTTTGTTCGACTTATATAATTCAAAGGAATTGTTTTTTGTCTATTTGATTTCTTTTTCGATTTTACTATTTGCTATCATTTTTATAAAACGATCCAGAAATGATTTTTTCGACTACAAACTAATAATAATTCCTATGGTAATAGGACCATTTTTACTATTTTTAAATTATTTTGTCTCAATTTATGCTACTCCTATTTTTTTAAAGCGATATGTCTTATTTACAATTCTAGGCTTCATTCTTTCTTATGCTTATGTGTTCTCAGTAATAAAATTAGATTTCAGAATCAAATTAGCATTGTTTTTAGTTTTAGTTTTTTTTACAGCCAGAAAAATGGTTATTCCTCGAGAGTCAATATCAGATTTTAAAGAAGGGGTTGAACTGCTAAAAAAAGCAGAGCCAAAATCATATATAACAACAGATATGTCGGCAATGTATGCTTATTATCTCGACAGAGATCATATTTTTAAAGAGCCCATTGGCCCTGCAAGAGATAGTTTACTTATGGCACGAGGAATTTACCCTCAGTGTAATACATATTGGGCTAATTCGATAGACTTTTCTAAATACACCGATATATATTATACTAAAACATTAGAAGATTATTATGACCCAAATCGGATTACAGCTAGCATCCTTCATAAAAAATTGATTTTTATAGAAGACATTAATATAAAAGGAATTAATATATCTCATTTCTCGGTCCCGGTTAAAAAAGATAGTACCGTAAAAACCTTGTGTAATAATATTAAAAATGATAAGGAATGGTATAAGCTAATTATTCAAAAAGCAAAAGAAAAAAATATTACACCTGACTCTATGCTTGTAATTGAAGCCATTTGGTGCTATGAGCAAAAATATGCTCATAAAAGATTAAGATAGTGTTTACTTTTTTCTTACGGTAACCTGCTCAATTCTCTTCTCATATTTCTCTCCCTGAAAAATACGGTGTACATAAATACCAGGAGTATGAATTTGATCGGGATCTAATTGGCCAACTTCTACTAATTCTTCTACCTCAGCAATGGTAATTTTTCCTGCCATAGCCATCATAGGGTTAAAATTACGGGCTGTAGACCGAAAAATTAAATTGCCGGCAGTATCACCTTTCCAGGCTTTCACAATAGCAAAATCAGCTTCAAAAGCATGTTCCATTAAGTAATCTTTTTCTTCTCCGTTAAATTTAAACTTTCTCACTTCCTTTCCAATAGCAACTTCTGTCCCCACTCCTGCAGGAGTATAAATAACCGGCATACCATAACCTGCCGCTAAACAACGTGTTGCCAATGTGCCTTGAGGTATTAATTCAACTTCCAATTCTCCACTAAGCATTTGTCTTTCAAACTCTGCATTTTCTCCAACATAAGACGAGATCATTTTTTTAATTTGTTTGGTTTGTAATAACAACCCCAATCCAAAATCATCAACACCGGCATTATTACTAATACAGGTTAATCCTTTTACATTTTTTTTCACTAAAGCAGCAATACAATTTTCGGGAATACCACACAGTCCAAAACCTCCAACCAATAAGGTCATGTTATCAGTAATATCCTTTATCGCTTCCTCGGCATTTTTTACAACTCTATTAATCATATTTATATCGTTTTACTGTTTAATACACAAATAATATTTCGCTAATTTAGCCAAATTAACAATATCTCATCAAAGAATTTCACATTAATCATTTAAGCAAATTAAGAGCCATCTGCTTAACATGTATAACATTCCTCCATCATTTCTTTTTTCATAGGCGACCGCTTAGTATAACTGTGAATTACTCTTTGACATAAAATTACCCCAAAGACATTTGCCCAATTCTATAAAATTACTGCGACTACGTTGGCCGATAAATGATGAAATTATCTCACCAAAGAGCGCCTTTATATTAAAATTGTCGTATATAATTATTAAATTCATCTCTTTCTAAAACTGTCTATTTTTATGTTTTCATTTATTTCCTCAAAAAACGAACGTTACATATACTCCTTAATATCCTTATTACTTATATCCTATACAGGCTATAGATGTTATAGTCTTTCATTCACTCATGATGAAAGTATTTCATATAATAACATTATACACAATAGTTTTTATGAAATTATTAGTAATGACACTGAATTCATTACCGCTAACAATCATATCCTGAATTCTTTATTTATGAAATACTCGGAAATGATATTTGGTGCGAGCGAAATATCATTAAGGATGCACTCTCTTTTTGCTCATATTATTTATCTATTCTTTTCTTTCCTGCTTTTAAAAAACATTAAAATGCCATGGATTAAATTGATTGGTTTTCTAATTCTTAATGTCAATCCTTTTTTACTGGATTTTTTCTCTTTAGCCAGAGGCTACGCTCTATCTATAGCATTTATGATGATGAGTATATATTACTTCATTGAATATACAAAAACAGAAAAAATTAAACATATTACTATATTTCTTACAACTGCTCTGTTATCAACTCTTGCCAATTTCTCAATGGTTGTTTTTGTTGTCTCTATTATAGGACTGTTGGAGTGTTTTATGATAGCAAAACGTTACCCCATTAAACAATGCATCATAAAAAACATACCGGTTCTGTTTACGGCATTATGCCTATACAGTTTCTATAAATGGCCAATAACTAAGCTTATAGAACATAAAGAATTATATTTTGGTGGTTATGTAGGCTTATGGAGAGATACGGCTCTGTCAAGTATTCAATTTTATTTATATGGTTGCCGATACACTGAAATTTTTTCATACTTCTTAAGATTTCTCTTACTAGCTGGTGTTTTCTCTGGCTTTTATGTATTATTTATAAAGATAAAAACAAAATCTATTAAAGAATTAGACTTTATATTCGTATTATTTACTTTTATCATAGTCGTTAATTATTTGCAACATTTTATAATGAAGACAAATTTTTTTACCGAACGTGTGGCTGTATTTTTAGTAATATTATTTTTCATATCGCTAATTAATACGTGGCATTATTTTTCAGAAAAGGGGCTGCTATTAAAAATCACTACCGGTGTTATTGCATCTGTATTTATCATTGTCATTGGCTTCACAGCTTCTGCTTCATTAAATTTTTCTTATACATGCGATTGGAGATACGATGCGGACACAAAAGGGATGATATCAGAACTCACTAACCTTAACGCAAATAAGACAACTGTAAAAATTGGTAATACCTGGTTATTCGAGCCATCAATTAATTTTTACAGAAAAACCAGACATCTTAATTGGCTACAACCTGCAAACAGAGATGGGCTAAATAGAGATTATGATTTTTATTATGTGGATACCTATGATTTGAATTCTTTTGATAAAACCAACAAGATCTTAATTAAAACCTATCCCGAATCAGGAGCCACCTTGTTTAAAAAAGCAAACTAGTTATTTCGATTCAAAATCAAGGTCTTCCATAGGAATATCCTTCTCTGTTTGCGCATCATAAGCACTACAATCCAGTTCGATATTACCCATATTCGCCGGTTTTACAAATCCGTTTTTACTGATTTTTAAACTAGGATCTGCATATACTTTTTGAAAGAATTTACCCCATATTGGCAAAGCCATACTGGCTCCCTGTCCTTCATTGGTAGAATTAAAATGCACGCTACGTTCTTCTCCACCCACCCAGCAACCAGCCACTAAATCAGGTGTTAATCCCATAAACCAACCATCCGCATTGTTTTGTGTGGTACCTGTTTTACCGGCGATCTCATTACGTAAATTATATCTGAACCTTAAACGGCTTCCTGTACCATAATCTACCACTCCGCGCATCAATTGTATCATAGCATAAGCTTTTTCTTCACTAAATACCTCATCAGTTGTTGGAAAAAATTCCTCCAATACCTTGCCGTTTTTATCCTCAATTCTGGTAATAAATGTTGGTTGAATGTATGTACCTTTATTGGCAAATGTTGCATTGGCAGCCACCATTTCGTAAACAGAAATATCCGGAGTTCCTAAAGCAATAGAAGGTACGGCTTCTATTGGAGCTGTTATACCCAAACGGCGAACTAAACTAATTACTGCATCCGGCCCAAACTGCTTCATCACCCATGCCGTTACATAATTAATCGATCCTGCCAAAGCATAACGTAGTGTCACCATCTTACCTGTTCCTTTATTTCCGTCTGAATTATCAGGACACCATGCCGGTTGCCCGGGTGTTTCAATACAGGTTCTCACATTTGCTACCTGATAACAAGGCGAGTATCCTTCCTGAATTGCCAAAGCATATACAAATGGTTTAAATGTTGAACCTACTTGTCTGCGCCCTACTTTCACATGATCAAATTTAAAATGCTTATGGTTTACTCCGCCAACCCAGGCTTTCACAAATCCTGTTGCCGGCTCTATAGATACAAATCCTGTATGTAAAAAACTTTTATAATAACGGATGCTATCCCATGGCGACATAATGGTATCTATATCTCCACGCAAACTATAAACAGTCATGCTTATTGGCTTTTTAAACTCCACTAAAATCTGGTCTTTCGATAAGCCTGCGTTTTTTAAGGAACGATAGCGATCGCTACGCTTCATAGAGCTCATCATAATATTTTCTATTTGCTCTTTATTTACATTCCAGGCAAATGGTGCATTCCTTTTGGTCTTACATTCCTTGGTAAATAATTTTTGTAAATCCGTCATGTGCTCATTAACAGCTTCTTCGGCATATTGCTGCATACGCGAATCAATGGTGGTAAATATTCTCAATCCATCTTTATATATGTTATAAGGCTTATTTGTCTCAGGATTGATATGTTTGGAACACCAGTCTTTCAAAAAATATTCCCTTAAATACTCTCTGAAATAAGGCGCTAATCCATCATTATGATCTTCAGGATGATAAATAATTCCCAAAGGAAGTTTCTTTAAACTATCGTATTTTTCTTTGGATAAATAACCATATTTAACCATCTGGTTCATCACAACATTACGTCGTTGCAGCGTAGCTTCATTACGTTTAATTGGATCAAACAAGGATGGATTTTTTGCCATACCAATCAACATAGCTGCCTGCTGAATTTCAAGACTATCCTGATTTCTGTTGAAATAAATTTGAGCGGCAGATTTAACGCCCACTGCTAAATGCAAAAAGTCAAACTTATTTAAATACATAGCAAGGATTTCATCCTTGGTATAATTTTTTTCAAGTCTGGCGGCAATTACCCACTCTTTAAGTTTTCTGATAACCGTTTGAAATTTACTAAGCTTCTCGCGAGGGAACATCATTTTTGCCAACTGTTGCGATAACGTACTTCCTCCACCGCTACTTGAGCTCCCCGTCATTGCTCCAAAAACAGCCCGTCCAAGAGCTTTTAGATCTACGCCTGAATGATCTCTGAAACGAGCATCTTCCGTAGCAATCAAGGCATTTACCAAATCCTGATCCAACTCATAATACTTTACATTAACCCTGTTTTCAGCATAATATTTCCCCAGCGTTTTCATATCGCTGCTATAAATCACTGTCGCTAAATTACTCTTGGGATTTTGCAATTCCTGTACACTTGGCAGATCTACAAATATTTCCAGCGATATAAAACTCACCAGAAGAAAAATAAGCAGAAAAGGCAACCATACCAAAAGCCAGGTAAGCCTAATATATTTAGAAAGTTTATTTGCAGCCATAATATCGAATCACAAAGTTAATGTAAAAGCTTAGACTTAAAAATTTTATCAGATTTTGATTAGTCATTGAAAATCGTATTTTTTAACATAGCAATGTGTGCTTTTGCGAGGTATATAAATTGAAAAATTGAAAAAAAAGGGGTAAATTTGAGAAGAAAATAAGATGAATAAAATATAGTTGTAACAATGGCTAGTATAACTTTTCCAAAATAACTACAGATTTATTGCATTCGTATTGTTTCTTAAATCATGAAAAAGCGATTATTGTTGATTTTTATATGTTTTGTCATTAACCTGACTCAGGTTTTGTATGCTCAAAACAAAGGAACAAACATCAATAAGGCAAATCGTTTTGATGAAAAAGCAGCCTATGAAGAGGCCAAAGCAAAAGGAGTGCAAGCCACTGAAATAAATGGCTACGTTCAATTTTTAAAACATGATTTCTCTTCGAAAAAAGCACTTGAAAAACAAAGCCATAAACATACTCCCTATGAAGGAGGTACCGGTAATATTCAGGAAACCGTTATTTATCTGGAGCCCAACAAACCCATGAGCGTTGGCTGTCCTAATATGGGCTTTGAACAATATGACTTTAGTAACTGGACCGGAGGAAAAGGCACAACCTATACTGTATCAGGCGGCACAAGTCCCAGTTATAGCGTAACTGGTAATTCGATTATTAATACTGCCGGAAACAATGTATCATTATTAAACACCACCAATTATCAAACCATTATGACCATCCCTCCTACAAACAAGTTATATCCTGTTTGTTCCGGTTATGATTCTTTAGCGGTGCGAGCAGTTGGGAGTTCAACTGTTTGCGATATTCCTTTTATCAGCCCTTTTAGCTTTGATGCCGTTTCGGTAAGATTGAACAGTGCAAATGCGAATAACAGAGCGGCAAGATTAAAATACGTCACCACCACTTCCTCTAACAACCAACGGCTGTCGTTCAGCTATGCCGTTATTCTTAACGATCCTGCTTCCCACGCGGCCGTTGAATCTCCCTATTTTAAAGTATCCGTCAAAAATGAAACAACAGGAAATATACTTACAGGTTGTACATCTTACACTTTCAATCCAAAAACAGCTACAGCCTCAGATTCATTAAAAACCTCAGCATTATCTATATACGGAGATTTAATAAAATACAGAAAATGGCAATACTACTCTGTTGATTTATCTTCATTACCGGCCGGAACAAGTGTTTCTATAAATTTCGAGGTAGGTGGTTGTACCCAAAGCGGGCACACAGGATATGCTTATGTGGATGCAGAATGCGGAGGAATCGGGAATACATATGCCAACATGTGTTCGGGTTCCAACTTTGCTACATTAGTTGCTCCTACTGGTTTTATATCTTATCAATGGTTTGGCCCCGGTGGCTTAATTGCAGGAGAAACAAATGATACTTTGATCCAGAGTCCGGCAACCCCCGGTAACACTTATACCGTAAACATGATCTCTCCGGGAGGATGTGCCATTACGCAAACCGTAACTATTGGATTTACAACTGTCAATATTATTAATTTAAACTCTACCAGTTCTTGTGCAGGTGGTAATTCAGGCTCGGCATCTGTTCTGGCAAATGGCAGCAATGGCATTTATACGTATTCATGGACCGCTACTTCCGGACCAAATGCCGGACAAACCGTTAGTACTTCACAAACCGCTACAGGACTAGCAGCAGGCTCTTATAGTGTGCTGGTACAATCAACAACCTGTGGGCAGGCTTCTGCCAATTTATCGGTTGGAGCATCTCCACCTTCTTACATTAGTTTATCCAAAATATTCTGTGGCAATCGTGCCATAATTCCACAACCCGGAGGATCAAATTATGTTTGGTATAAAGGTTCTATAATGATTCCTGCCCCGGCCGGTACAAATGATACACTCTATATTGATAATCCGGTAACAGGAAATAAATACACAGTTGTTTATACAAGTTCTCAGGGCTGTAAAGATTCTGTAACCTATACACTCGCACAAATTGCCGGCGGTAGTGTATATTTTTCTAATACAGCTAATGTATGTCCTTCTTCATCCAATGGATCAACTGTATTAAATTTGAACACTCCCTTTCTGGCACCTTACAATTATCTGGTAACAGGTCCGGGAAGTTCTAACATTACCCTGAATACGAATTCAAGTGCGGCCTCGCTAACACTTTCGCCTTTGGCAGCAGGAGTATATACAACGGTAGTGAATGATGGTGTTTGCATTTATAATAATACGGTTGCCATCAATACCATTCAAACCGATTTTACAGTAACCCCAACTCATACAGTATTGTGCTTTCCTGAAGCTGCCGTTGTAGATTTAACCTATGGCAATCTAACATCAACAAGCTGCGGGGTAGATCCAAATCCATGTTCGGGTACTCCCATTCAATTATTTACTACCGGAACCTTTACCTATAATGCCCTTGATGATTATCCCACAGCTTACGGTAATTATTTTACGTACGGGAGGCATCAGTTTCTTGTAAAAAAATCCGAATTAAATGCTGCAGGAATTTTTGCCGGAAAAATATCCAGCCTGGCTTTTCATGTATTAGCCCTTAATAACAGCGCTACAAATTATCCTGATTTTTCTATTAAAATGGGTTGCTCAACCCTTACCGCCCTTCCCAATGCTAATCTTATAAACCAACCTTTTGTGTCTGGTTTACAAACGGTGTATTCAAATCCTAACCAGCCCATTGCCCAAGGTTGGGTAACACATGATTTTTCTCAGGCTTATGTATGGGATGGAAATTCAAATATCATTATCGAGATTTGCTTTTCGTTTCCAGACAATACCGGTTTTGGAAATTATACTGAGAATGCTTCTATCGAATTAAAACAAATGGGCTACACTTCAAGCCTATTTCATGTGGAGGATTTCGCTACCGTATGCGGTGGAACCCAACAAGCCGATAACACTCTTTCAATGCTAAACGGTTCTAAAATGCTTCCCAATATGCGTTTTGGTTACTGCCCGCCTATAGTACCCTCCAGTTATACGGTCTCCGTCTCTTCAAATGGAACCATTACGACAAATTATGGTAACGACTCTATCAAAGTGGCACCTGCATTTTCAACACCACCTTCAAACGGAGAAGTAACCTATACCATTTCAATTACAAACCCGATAGGCGGTTGTGTTGCTACAAAAACAGTAAGTATATTATATCCAACCTTAACCACAACTGTTACGGCATCAGCTACATCTACTACCTTATGTCAGGGAGAAACCTCAACACTAAGTGCTTCGGGAGCTGTGAATTATAATTGGTATTATTATCAAAACGGGATTCTAAACCCCATTTCTTCTTCCTATTCTGTTAACGTTACCCCTTCTGCAATAGGTTCTAATTCATACATCGTTACCGGTAGTTCCACTTGCCCGGGCAATACGCCGGATACCAAAACAATTACCGTTAATGTTATCCCCAAAGCGAACTTAACTGTTACACCTATTGCTGATGTAACAAAATGTTTAAATTCCTCTTACGTCATAGATGCTCTGGCAGGCTCTTCCACCATTGGTAATACAGGTGCACCGTATTCTTACTTATGGACCACTTTACCCGGAAACGCTCCTGCTCCCGGTATTAATACGGTAGCTAATTATACCACCAACAGCAATTCTACGACAACGCTTGTTGTTACTGTAGATGGTGTTTGTGCCAATGCCACATCTGATACGGTTGTAGTAAGTAATTTTATAAATAATTTAGATGTCACCATTACTAGCAATTCGTTAACAAGCTGTCCTAATAAACCATTAACGCTTAATTCGCTCACAACAGGCGGTTATCCTGCTTTCCATTACTTCTGGACAGTTAATTCTGCTACGATTGCCACTACACCCAACTTAAATTATACGAGTCCGGCTTCCGGCGGCACGTATAATGTTAATATCACAGTTATTGATAGTTGTGGTTATCAGAAAACTGATACCGAAATCATTAATGTGTTACCTAATACATTAAACATTGCTATTATTGATTCTATTGCGCTATGCGGGAATACAACATTCTCTTTGAATTCTGTTTCCAACGGAGGCTACCCTTCTTATACATACCAATGGTATTTATTGCCTAATACAGGTAATAGTTTATCCAATACCCAAACACTTTCTTATACAACCCCGTCATCCGAAGGTTTATATACTATTCAGGTAATGATCTCTGATAGCTGTGGATATCAGCAATCCGACAATCAGGTGATCACCGTATTGCCTCCTTGTATGGTAGAAATTCCAAATGTGATAACACCTAACGGCGATAATGCGAATGATGTATTTAAAATTAAAAACATTGAATACCATCCAAATACAAGCGTTACAATTTTTGACAGATGGGGCTTAAAAGTTTACGAAAACACAAATTACAACAACGACTGGAAAGCCGAAGGGCTTGGCGATGGAACTTATTTTTATGTGATCGATGTGCCGGACGATAAAAAATACAGTGGTTTCATAACGGTATTTAAAAACAAATAACCTTTCTTGATAGTATAAAAAAAGCCTGCCTCCAAAACCGGAAGCAGGCTTTTTTGTGTGAATGATATGTTAAACAGCAGACTTTTCGCGGTTCATGCGAATCACATTTGCCAACGATTTTAAAGCCCTATCATGTTTTTTAACGAATGGATTCTCCAAATCCCATACATAGCCTGCTAATACAGAACAAATTTGTTTTTTAATTTCCGGATCCGGATTTTCAGAAAAAAAGATCTCGTGCAAATCACCTTCATACCAACCGGCAACGTAAGAACGGAATGTATTTATACCCTGCATCATGTAGTCGGTGTAGTCTTTTTGCCAATCCACCTTATTTCCTTTCAATGTTTCACAAACCAATTTAGCGGCTTTATTTCCTGACTCCATGGCAAACGTTACTCCCGAAGAAAATACAGGATCTAAAAACTCTGTTGCATTTCCGCAAAGCACAAATCCATCGCCATATAATTGTTTGGTGGAAATAGCATATCCTTCAATGGTACGTGGTTCAAACATCATTTCAGCATCTGCAAAACGATCTTTGGTATGGATATCAGCCGCAACAATGGCCTTCATTCTTTCGGTAGCATCTTCCGGAAAATCTTTAAAAAATTCAGGATCTGCAACAAATCCTACCGAGGTATTTCCGTTTGAAAAAGGAATGATCCAGATCCAGGTGCGTGGTTGATGAACAACCACAGTGATGCGGTTTCCGTCTATTCCGGCCGGGCGTTTCAAATCTTTGAAATGTGTAAAATGTGTTTTACGAGGCTCGAAATTGGATGGCTTATCCAAACCAAACATGCGGGGAATAACCCTTCCGTAACCGCTGGCATCCACAATAAATTTGGCTTCTATTTGCTCTTCCTGCCCATCTTTATTAACAACTGTTGTTACCGAATCGGTGCCATGAAATTTAATATCTTTTACCGCCATTTCATGCTGAACATTTACGCCCATTGATGCCGTGGTATCAGCCAATATTTTATCAAATTGGGCACGTGGCACCTGCCAGGTCCAATTCCATCCTTCACTAAACTGATCCGAGAAATTAAAATCACATATTTCATGTCCGCGAACAAACTTGGCACCGAATTTTTCCTGAAAACCCGCTTTTTTAACAGCCTCCAGTAATCCAGCCTCTTCCAGATGGTCCATTACTCTTGGTAATAAACTTTCACCAATTACAAAACGTGGAAATTTTTCTTTTTCTACGATCTGTACCTTATAACCTGCTTTATTAATAATACTGGCTGCTATAGTTCCCGCCGGGCCGGCGCCAATAACAAGAACATCCACTTTTGTAGTTTGCATAATTTTTAATTTTGTAGTAAAGTTACACTGTTTTTAAGTGTTTTACAACAAGCGCCGGCATTTTTTTGTCAGCCTTCTGTATGAGTAATATCAGGCAATAACAGCTTTTTGTTTAACTGTTTAATTGATATATTTTTCCCGGAAGTGATTTAATGACATTAGAAAATTCTAGTTGTAATAAATAAGTAGATGTTTTGCTGATAGAGAATTTGGTTGCATAACATATTTCATCTACATGTAATTGAGACTTATTTTCAAAAGCACTAACAATCAACTGCTCTTCGGAAGATAAATTAACCAACAGAGGAATTTGCGCAGTTTTCTTTTTCTTTGCCGGCTCATTCCAATTCATCATATACAATAAATCAGCCGCGCTTTCAATTAAATTGGCTCTGTGTGATTTGATCAATCCGTTACAGCCTTCGCTTAAAATGTCTCCTGCTTTTCCTGGAAATGCAAAAATATCTTTATTATAAGAATTAGCAATCGTTGCCGTGATTAAGCTACCACCTCCTCTTTTTGATTCAACTACTACCAGTGCATCGCACATCCCTGCCACAATTCGGTTACGCTTAGGGAAATTTTCTTTATCCGGATTTGTTTCACTCAAAAATTCCGTTAGCAAACCGCCCTGAGATACCATTCGTTCTGCATAATTTGAATGAACAGCGGGATACACTCTATCTAATCCATGTGCCAATACACCAATGGTATTTAACCCGTGATCCAGTGCCGCTTTGTGAGCCGTAATGTCAATTCCATACGCTAATCCACTTACCACCAAACAGCCACTATCGGTTAAATCTTCTATTAATTTTTCCGTAGTTGATTTTCCATAAGCCGATGGTGTTCGTGTGCCAACCACTGCCACAATTTTATCTGCATTTAAATCAGCAGTACCTTTGTAGTAAAGCATTACGGGGCTATCCACACAATTCTTTAAACGTTGAGGATAATTTTTATCTGTAAAAAAAAGGGGCTGGATTGATTGTTCGTTTATAAATTCAAGTTCCTGCTCAGCCCGTTGTAATACAGCTTTGCTTTTATAAATGGCATTAGAGGTATAAGCACCAATGCCCGGGATTTTTTCTAATTGTGTTTTTCCGGTTTTAAAAACCTGCTCCGCACTTCCACAATAGGCTACTAAATTTTTTGCTAACACATCACCAACACCATCCAACAAGGTCAATCCTATCTGATATGTTAAATCGACAGAGCTCATTTGTAAAATAATTCTTAATTATTATATTGTGTTCGCAAAAATAACGAGATAATGATTAAAAACGTCAAATATATTTTAACAGGTGTATTTTTTTATACGTGCGAAATTTATGCACAAACTTTAGGCGTCGTAAAAGGAGTTGTAAAGGATAAAAGTAATAATGAGTCTTTGCCAGGGGCTGTGGTCGTTTTAGATAAGGCAAAAGGTGTAGCTGCCGACATAGAAGGTGTTTTTTATATCTCTACAACAGAAGGCGCACATACCTTAGAATGTGAATTAGTGGGTTATAAAAAATATTCGGAAACAATAACGGTAAAAGGCAACGATACCACTGTTGTTAATATCGTTTTAGGTAACGGCAATCAATTATTGGATGAAGTGGTTGTTTCGGCAGGGAAATTTGAACAAAAACTGTCTGATGTTACTGTTAGTATGGACGTGATAAAACCAAGCTTAATAGAAAATAAGGCCTCTCAGAGTTTAGACATTATTATGAATCAGGTACCCGGGGTGGTGGTATCCGATGGGCAAGCCAGTATTCGTGGTGGAAGTGGTTATAGTTATGGTGCCGGTACCCGTGTATTGATGTTGGTAGATGAAATGCCGATGATTAGTGCCGATGCAGCTGATATTAAATGGAACTATTTACCTCTGGAAAATCTGGAGCAGGTAGAGGTGATCAAAGGTGCTTCCTCTGCCCTGTTTGGCTCATCGGCCATGAATGGGGTAATTAACATGCGAACCGCTTATGCCAAAGATAAGCCGCAAACCACCGTTTCAATATTTGGGGCAACCTATGATGCTCCTCAAAATTTAAAATACAAATGGTGGAAAGGTACAAGCCAAATGCAAAATGGCGTTAATTTTTCCCACTCCGAAAAAATTAAAAACCTGGATATTGTATTAGGAGGGCATATGTTTAACGATGATGGCTACCGTTATCTGGAAACAGAAAAACGTGCCAGATTTAATATGAATCTGAGATATAATTTCAAAAGAATTCAGGGCTTATCCATCGGTATCAACACTAATATGATGCAAACCAGTGGCGGGTTATTCTTCCTATGGCAAAATGCCGATTCAGTGTATGTACCTCAGGGCTTAAATATTCAACGATATTCCAATCAACGAATGAACGTAGACCCTTTTATTACGTATTATACTAAACATGGCGGGAAATACAGCCTACGCTCCCGCTACTATTTAACCAATAATACCAACGATAAAAACCAAGGTTCAAGAGCCGAATTGTATTATAACGAATTTCAATATCAAAAACGTTTTAAAAACAACTTAACTATGACCTATGGTGCTGTGTATATGGAGCAGCAGGTAATAGGCGACTCTTTGTATGGAAGACATACGGGAAGGAATTATGCCGGCTATGCACAATTCGATTATAAATACAAAAAGCTAACCACATCAGTTGGGTTGAGAGGCGAATATAACAGGATAGATACTTCTTACACACGTGGCTATTTAAATCCTCAGGTAAAAAACCTACCGTTCCAACCTGTATTCAGAGCCGGTGTCAATTATCATTTATTCGAATACACTTTTTTACGCGCCTCTTATGGTCAGGGGTACCGATTCCCTACTATTGCCGAAAAATATGTGAGCACGAGTGTAAGTGCCATCAAAATATACCCCAACCAGAATCTTCAGCCTGAACGTGGATGGAGTGCAGAGATCGGTATTAAACAAGGCTTCAAATTATTGAACTTTAAAGGATTTCTGGATATTGCCGGTTTCTGGACCGAATACCAGGATATGGTAGAATTCGCCTTTGATATTTATGGACCTAAAACGGGTGTGTTTTATAAAGACATTAAATATGCAGGGTTTAAATCACAAAACGTTGGAGGCGCCCGAATTAATGGAATAGATGCTTCTGTTACCGGAACCGGAAAAATGGGACCAATTAATGTAACCACCTTTTTTGGTTATACTTTTACAAATCCTGTTTATTTGCATTATGATCCAACAAAAGACACCTTGGGTTTGGATGGGGTTAATATTTTAAAATACCGTAATCGCCATTTATTTAAATCGGATTTACAATTAGATTACAAAAAATGGTCGGTGGGCTGGAGTGTAAGATATTATAGCTTTATGGAGAATCTGGACAAACGTTTTGTGCAAAGTATCTTACACGAATATAATGATATTCCAAATGGTATCAATTGGGATAATGATCCTAAAACATTTATTTTACCTGGGTTGGCTTCCTATAGAATACAACATGCAGGTGGAGATTGGGTACATGACACCAGAATATCATATCAGGTATCTAAAGCTCTTAAAGCTTCGTTTATCATCAATAACATTGGGAATGCCGAATACAGCTTAAGACCAGGCGATGTGCGCCCGCCCCGTATGTTTCTTCTACAGTTAATGGTAAGAATTTAAACGCTTTGTTTTTAGCATTTTTTAGAACTAAAAGGCCCAATTATGTTGTACCTTTACACTCAAAATAATTATCATAATGGAAACTAATTTTAGAAAAACAAATCTTAACAACATCGAGAGTGCAACCATCGTTAATGAGCGTTCTCTTTTTGCATCCGTATTCACCTGGATGTTTTTGGCGGAAATTTACTATATAACTTTGATGAAACAGGAACGGCACGAGGAATTTCTATTATAGGCTGGGTATGTATGCTTGCTCCTATTGGATTGGTATTACTAATGAATTTTGCCTTTAATAAATTATCTTTTGTAGCATTAATGGCTATATTTTTTGGGTACGCCGCTTTAAACGGAATCAGTTTCAGTGCTATTTTTCACATCTATAGATTAGATTCTATCGGTGTTGTATTTGCCAGTACCTGTGCTTTGTTTGGAGTGATGGCTGTAGCCGGTTATACGACTAAAGCAGATTTAACGAAAATGGGATCATTACTAATGATCGGCTTAATTGGTATCGTTATCGCTTCATTAATTAACATGTTCATGCATAGTGATTCTATGGGATATATCATTAGTATCATCAGCGTTATTGTATTTACCGGATTAACCGCATTTGATGTTCAAAAGATAAAAGAAATGGCTCAGGCAAATGATGGCTCTTCTGACTTCAAAAAAATAGGTGTTTTGGGAGCATTAACATTATATCTTGATTTTATCAATTTATTCTTATCGCTTTTACGTCTGTTTGGAAAAAGAGATTAAGCATTTAATTTTTAAAGAAAACAAAAATGCCTTCCCCTAAACAGGGAAGGCATTTTTTATGCTCTTTATTCGCAAAAATTTTACCTAATCATTCTTCCTTATTAAATGGCCACTCTGAATTTCGTTTGGCTTTCATAAAGTAAACCGCTGTTCCCGCTGCTATTACCATTAATCCGGTAAACACCATTTTAAATCCGGTTGAAATTAGTATGCCTGCCCACATGGCAATTGCCAGATATATTGGCAATGGATACAAAGGCATTTTGAAAGGGAATGCTTCTTTTACTCTGTATCTTCTTAATAAAATCAATCCAACAGCCTGACCGATAAACTGTACCAATATCCTCATGGCTAATATCGCACTAATGACATCACTTAGCCTGAACAATAAACTAAATACAAAAGCAAGCGCTCCTAAAAATAATAAAGAGATATGCGGAAACTGCTTTGTAGGATGCAATTTGGCAAATACTTTAAAAAAAGCGCCGTCAACAGCGGCCGCATAAGGAATTCGGCTATAGCCCAAAGTAGCTGAAAAAACAGAAGCGAAGGCTACCCATAAAATCAAACAGGTAACCACAAAGGCAGCAACATCTCCGGCAATGCGTTTCATAAATAAGCTAATCAGAAACTCACTGTCTTTGGCTTCGTTCCAGGGGATAACGCTTGTCACACTAACGTTCATGGCCAGATATAATATTGAAATACCGGCAATAGAAAGGAACATACTCCGAGGAATATTTTTAGTAGGGTTTGTAATTTCTCCACCTAAATGACAAACATTGTAATAACCCAAATAGCTATATACGCTCTTCACGGAGGCAAAACCTATAGCTGTCACAAAAGCATAATTAATTGAGAGTCCGTCGTTGATATGTGCTATGGGCTTCGTGAAATTTCCATGTGCTATGCCTCCTCCTATGATCCAAAACATCGTAAAGATCACACCTATCCACAACAGCATACTGATCTTGCCAATGGCTTCAATTTTCCTGTATAATAATACAACAATTAAAATTACCACTCCTCCACTTACTGCCTTTGATGTGAAAGCATTTAAAGGGAGTAAATATGCGGCATAAGAAGCAAAGCCTATAGCCGCCGAGGCAATCACCAAAGGTGCCTGAATCATAGTTTGCCACACAAACAAAAAGCTCATTAAACGCCCTGTCTTGTTAGCACCATAAGCTTCCTTCAAAAAATTATAAGAACCTCCGGCTTTTGGAAAAGCAGCTCCCAATTCACTCCACACCATAGCATCTACAAAAGACAAGATGGCTCCTGCAATCCAGGCATACAGAAAATAGGGTCCGTTCATCATGCCTATCACCATAGGCAACGTAATAAACGGACCTATGCCAACCATATCGATCATATTAATGGCAGTAGCCTGTGCAAGTCCTAAACGTCGTTGTAACATACGGTTTTTATTGAACTACAAACATCGTCATTTTATTACAAAAAATAATCCCGAAAAGCGTTTTAAAATTGGCTCTCCGGGATCATAAATAAAAGTATTGATGTCCGTCTATTTCGCAATCATCAGTTTATGAACTGTTCTATGACTTGTGTTTTCTATAATCAACATATAAACTCCCTCAGAATACGCTGTCACATCTATCTCCATCATATTCTCTGCTTCTGTTTCCAGAACTAATTTTCCAATAGCGTCAAATAATTTAACCTTAGATTTCATGGGAATATTTGCTACATGTACTGTATTCGTTGCAGGATTGGGGAATAATGATATAGGATTGATTTCGGAGATAGCTCGTACACCGGAAACAACAGAGCATGCTGTAGACGACAATAAACTTGAACGGGGTCCTCCCTCCAAACATGCTCTCATTCGCGTTACCTGATCGTTGGTGAACATATTGCGACAAGCATCCTGAGGATAATCCATGAAATTCATAAATGCTAATCCGGGTGCTGCGTTAGTGCAGGCATCCACTTTAGGAAAGGTTGGACAATTTTGCGAAGCGGTAACCTGTGTTGGTGTATCACCACAATAATCTGTTCCTGTGCAGGAAGAATTGCTACCTGCATCTCCCCACAAATGATGCAGATTCAAGAAGTGACCGATTTCGTGCGTAGCGGTTCTCCCCAAATTATAAGGTGCAACAGCGCTACCCATTGTTCCGAAAAATGTATTATTGATCACTACGCCTTCGCGATGCCCCGGGAATACAGCTCCAGGCCAAAAGCCTATACCACCGGCAGGACTAATATCCGCTACCCAGATATTCAAATAGTTATTAGGATCCCAACCGTTATACCCTCCCTTTGATGTATGCCATATAGAAGTATCACCGGATACCAATGCAAATGAGGTTTTGATTGTTTTTGTATAAGTGATCCCGTTTGTAGGATTTCCCTGAGGATCAATCTGTGCCAGACAAAATTGAATTTTTGGATTTGCCGACACCGGAACAAATGCCGAAGGTGTGTTGGCCGTATCGGGATTCAAACGCATAAAATCAGTATTAAGAATTGCCATTTGGGACGCTACCTGTGCGGCAGAAATACTATCAGCTGTAGTATTCCATACAACATGTACTACTACCGGAATCGTTAATATGTTTGTGCTGTTTGTTCTTAATGTTTGATGACTCTTTTCTCTCTCCAATGTTTGTAGATCATAACCGGGAGTTTTTTCTCTCGCGATTGCTAAAAAGTTATCCAAGGCACACACAAATGGTGAGCTTTGTTGAGCATGAGTTATCAGGCAAACAAAAGAAACATAAATAAGTAAACTAATTTTTTTCATTATCCATAAGATTGGTTACTTAAAATTAATGAATGAGTACGAATTCACTCAACCGGTATAAGGCATCTCATCTGATTCTATAGGGTTTCTCAGGAGAAGTTTAATTATTTACAGAGATTGTTTAAGCCAAAGGTAAGGAACTGACTCATCTATGAATAAAAAAGAAGCCGGCAAAAGCCATCGGTTTTATTGGAAGTTATTCGTCTCTCTTTCTATTCTTTTCTTCAATCCAACGGGCCATATACTTGGTACCTGAAATAGTATGATGCATTAAAACAGCCCCCATAAAATTATTTTGTCGATGTTGATGCAAGGTGTTTTGTAAGTCATCTATCTTATCCATCAGACGCTTAGCCTGCATTTTTTTATCAAATACGGTATTAATGATGTCTATACCATTTTTCTGAGCAATTACCCATTTTGTTTTATTGGTATACAAGTCAACAGCTTTCAAAGCAAACTCTTCGGCTTGTTTTGCTATGCTGCCGGCCCATTCCAAATGACCATGCATGGCTTCAGCGCCAACAGGCGTTGTAATGCTTGGGGTTCCACACTCCATGGCATCTATTAATTTGCCTTTTAATCCTGCGCCAAAACGCAAAGGCGCCAAACATATTCGTCCATTCAACATTACTTCCTGTGCGCTATCTGCCCTGCCTTTAATTAAAAAGCCTTCTTTAGGCTGATGCAATTGAGTTACTTTAGGGGAAGGATAGGCTCCATAAATATGTAATTGAGCATCGGGAATTTGTTTCCTGATGAATGGCCAGATCTCTTCTTTCAGAAATAGTACTCCATTCCAATTTGGTTCATGTAAAAAATTCCCAATTGTTACAAAGTGTTGACGATTCTCGAATGCAGGCCATTTAGCAATCTCTTCCGCACCAATCGGATTTAATAAAAAGGGGGTATAATGAAGAATGGCCGGGTCGATTTTAAAAAGATCCTGCAACAAATTCATTTCATACTCCGAGATCATCAACGTGCAATCGCAACGATATATGGATGCGATCTCTCTTTTCGCGATATCTGTTCCTAATATATCGCGTGGGATAAATTCTTTTTTTTCTTTAAAGGCCTGTTGCCTGGCCAATCGTAAACTATGCAGGTCAATAGTGTCGAGTATTCTTAATGCATTCGGACAATTTTCGGCCACACGCCACCCAAATTGTTCCTCCATCATAAAACGATCAAACCATACAATATCCGGCTGTAGGTTTTTAATGAACTCATCAAAACTGCTGCTATTTAACTCAATAGTTACTTTGTTGATGTGATGTTTTTCGAAATCAATTGAAAATTGACTATCAGCAGCAGCACAGGCAAAGGTGATCTTCCAGTGTTTATTTTGAAATTGTTCAATTAACTGCATGGTTCTGCTTCCGGCCGCAGAGGAATTTGGCTCAGGCCAAACGGTACCAATCATTAAAATATGCTGAGTTGCCTGCATCGTATAATTAAAAAAGCCCTTGATTTACAAGGGCTTTTAGTGGTGGAACTAGCGAGAAACGGGTCGAACCAATTTCTCGATGATTTTTTTAACGTAAAAAGCGACCTTTTAGACCTTTAATTTTTAACGTAAAATACGGCAAATATCCCTTTATTAACAAATGGTTTTACGCTTATTCCTGTAAAATTCTTTTAATATATTTGTTAAATGGGAGATAATAATAACAAATTTGATTTTTTTGGAAATGAGACAAAAGAAGAAATATTTAGATTGTTGTTAAATATTGATTTCCCAAGAATCCCTAAATTATATAAAAAGGTTTTAATTGAGGTCTTAGTAAACGGGAAGAAAGTTGAAGACTTAATAAAGCCTTTTAAATTGCCAAAAACAAGGCTCAAGGCGATATATTCGGATGGAATAAAATCATTAAAACTATCTTTAGTTGAATTGAGTCTTAGATTAGAATCCATCGAAAAATTGGAACATGAATTAAAGATTACAAAAGCTGATTTACAAGAACTGGAACAATACGTTAAAATAGAGAAAGAAATACCTGAAGCATTATTAGAAATTCTTTCTATAAAAATAGCAGATACAGAGCTCTCAGCGAGGGTAAAAAACATTTGTGATTATAGTGGAATTTATACCTTTAGAGAAGTTGTCCGATATTCAAAAAACGATTTTTTAAAACTTCGTAATTGTGGGAATTTATCAGCAACAGAATTGGAAGCGTATTTAAAGAATTTGGGACTTTCTTGGAGTATGAATGTTTAAATATCAAAAAAACTCTACTTAGAAAGATAATTTTACAAAAAAATTAAATTTCTTCTTTCAATTCTACATCAGCTTCGTAAAAAAAATCAAATTCTACATTTTCATCATGTAATTGCAGTTCAATGGTCAGTTCACAATCATTATCCTTATTAACAGAATAAAAAGAGAATTCAGGAATCATTAGCTTCAATTCAAGCACAGCTTGTGCTTGATATAAAGAAATAAATTGAAGCAACGAAATAATCCTTTCATGTTTAAATTGATTATTTAAATTTAAAGCAGTAGCCTTAATTGACGTATTTGTAAATATTTGCGTCCATTCAGACATTGGTTTCCCTAAATGACTTTTTAGGAGTATTTTTTTTAAGGTTATAGGTAAATATGGGGTTTTGAGCTTGAACTTTTTATTTGGATGTTTATCTGATAGTGAAAACTTGTAGTCCTCTTTGTTAATATTAATTAAGTTTTGTAGATGCATTAGGATTACTTTTGTAAGACTGGACGTTATCATTTCTAACAATCTTCTTCTGAAATTTGCTACATTATCACACACAAACGACCTATTATTTCTTGGGTCTTTTGCATAGATTGTAATTTCAAGCGGATAAGGCTGCATAATATTAGGTATGTTAACCTCAATTAAACGGTACTTGTAATTTTTTAGTTTTTGGGCAACAATATAAAGTGCATAAGTAACCTCGTTTGTTTCTTCGCTTATAGCTTCGGTAACAATACCACTAAATCGCCCATCAGTATCATTATACATTTGATTAGCGTATTCATTTAATATAATATCGGGATTATTATAAATTTCTGTTTTATCCTCCTCTTCTGAAAAAGTATTTAAACTGTCTTTTTCATCATTGTTTTCTTTATTTGCATTCGGCTCACCGTAAATGCTCCATATTTTTTTATCCATAATTAATTTATTGTTATTGAGAATTTAATAGGTAAATGGTCGTTTCGTCTTCGGTATATCTGAAGTACGTTCCTGTAACTCTTTCTTTATTTTTTTTCGAGGAAGTATAATCGTAATCACCCAATAAATTCCACATTGGATTATACCAAAAATCACCAAATTTTTTACTTATTGGTTTTGTTGTTAAAGTTGTGATTAAATTCTTACTGTCTTTCGCATTTAAATAATAAGGGTCGCAAAGATTAATCTCGTATGGATTATGATTAAAATCTCCAACTATAATTGTTCTATTATTTAAACTCTTTTTTTCAAACTCTTTTATTTCTTCAATAATAGGAAGGCTTTTCCAAAGTCGTTGCCTTTCGGTATTTCCAACTTTACTATGTAGATGTACTCCAGCAATATTAAACTCTTCCGTTCCATTAAGCTTTTTCAAGCTAACAAACTTTAGTTTATTGCCTTTTTTTCCTTTTTTAATAAATGTAGAGGTGTGAAAAGTGTTTTGTTTGGTGAAAATTCTTACTCCTTTTTGGACAGTATTACCCGGAAATAAAATCTCATCATATTGTAATAAACCTGCATTTAAAGCTGTATTGATAAAAGAGCCAAATGCTTCTTGCAAAACTATTATATCAATAAAATTCTCATTGACAATTTCCGTAATGACACGCTGAAGGTCTTTGGTTACGCTTCCTTTATTTGTATGAATATTCCAACTTAATATTTTGGTCATTTTTTACTATTGTGTAAAAATAAGAAAATCCACCGATTTTTTGGTGAATTTTCCTTTGTTTTCCTACGCTGCATTTCGATATTCCGTCTCCTCAAATATCCTCATTTCTCCCCCCTGATTATATCTGCCATTTTGAACCGCCAAGCCCTTTTCGGGTACTTGAATCACCACATCTACATCATGCTGGAACTCGTTTGCGCCTCTAAAATTACCTTCCTTAGTAGTTTGGAAGATATACACAAAGGATTTGCCAGGATTATTGCGCTTTAAGGTATCTAAATCACTGGTAGATAACCCAAGTTTATTTACACTATCAAAGAAAATAAAGTCATAATAAGATAAATCTTCGGGGATCTGTTCCGTAACAAATAGGTTCGGATGAGCCACATCTTTTGCCTTCAATTTTTCCTGTAAAGTCATATCTAACCCCTCCTCACGAGCCACATAAAGAACCCTACCATGATTTCGGGCGAGGTAACCAGCAAAATCAACACATAAGAACGATTTACCCATTTTAGGTTTGCCGTAAACCATTACCGAAAAACCTTTACTTGGGTCGCCAATTAACTTGCGGTATTTACCCACAAACCCTAATGTTTTAAATTGAACATTGCTAAAGTCCATGCTGGACATTACCCCTTTAGGCAAAATAGGTTTAACATGCTCTGTTTCTCTTTCCAAACAACTTACCTCTGCTAGTTCCTCATCAATACCCGATAACTCACAAGCGCAACCAAGTACACCGTTAATTCCGTTTAATTCGGCTGGAGCAATATTAAGTATCTTTTGGGTTTTGCTCTTAATATAGCTGTTTAAATTGGAGTGCATTTCATCCAATAGTTTGTTGTATTTATCGCTCTTGGTGATTTTTTTCAATGCAACCGCTTTTTTCATTGCATTGATTAAAGCTTGTGCTTTTTCTTTTACTCCGTATTTACCATTCAACGTAATGTAGCGTTTAATCAACATAATTGACGGCATTACACGTTCTTGAGCAATTAGATTTTTAAACTCTAACAAAGTACTTTCGCTTAAAACAACGTCAGTATGTTTTCCCATATCGTTGAAACGAGCCAGTAACTTATCTTGGATATACCTGATTTGTTTTGCGTAAGGTGAAGTTTTACGAATACGTTTTTCAATCATTGCTTTTTGTAAAGCATTTATAAAACGAAGTATATCATCCTTTGTTTTTCGTTTGTTATTCATAGCTACATAACGCTTCAAAAACTTTATTTCTTCGGGAATGCGCTCAACAAAACTCAAATCCATATCCTCTGTTTCATTAACAATAGAAGTGTGTTTTGCTGTTTGAGCAGGACTAATTTTTTTCTCTGATGGAGTTTGAGTGTTCGGAATTTTGACAACGTGAATATTATTCGTTTCATTACTCTTACTTTGATTCTTTGCTAAAAACGCATCCAGCTTTTCAAAATAAGCATCCATTAGTTTTTTAATTCCCTCGTTGGAATTATACGCATTCCAGTTGGTATAATTCTCACTTGCTTTTTCAATGAATTGATGCGTTTTCCAATAGGTAGCTGGTAAGGTTGAGTAGTCAAGGTCTTTAACTGTTTCTTTATAGTTGTTTATGGTTATCATGTTTGTTTCGGTTATGGGTTAATGATTAAGCTGCTAATAGTTCTAATTCCAAAATGAGTGCTTCTGCCTCTAACTCCAGTATTCTCAGTCGTTCCGATTCTTCATCATTTTGTTCAGGAGGTAACTCAATTTTCCTTCTGCTACTGTACTTCACATCATCTTTTTTCACAAGGCTTAATTGATTTGGGTGAATTGAAACACTTACACCAAATTTGGTTTGCAGAATGGTTGCAAAAGCTTCGATGTTATCCTTTGGTAAGTATGCAGCCATTTTATCCGATGATTTTTCAAACATTCCTTTATCAACCAAAGCCATTAAATCTTTGTCAGTGTAAACATCACCACCACGAGAACGAGCCAATGGTACAATAACTCTGTATTTATCACTAGTACTAAAAAATGAAATTTCATTTGAAGCATTTAAAGCCGAACCATTTGTTAATGATTTTAGAATTGGTAAAGCTTTAATGATTGGTACTGTAATACGTTGCTCCCCTTGTGATTTTGGTTGCCATTCTTCAGGTATTAAAATACCTTTCTTAGTATCACCCTCCATTGTAGTATAGCTTACTAACTTTCCACTTTCTGACCCAAAGGCTTGTAATAAATTTCCTGTAATGATGTATCGGAAACTTCTGTCTTTAGTTCGTTGCTTAATTTCCTGTTCCCATTCATTCAGTAGTTCCTCTTGTTCCGCATCTTTAATATCCATACTAGCTGCCATGATTTTAGAAATACCATCGTTAAAACTTGCAGGCATAGCAATATACTTGCTACTATTTGCGATTGCAATACGAACTTTAACAGCACTCGGAGCATAAGGATTTTTCTTTTTCTTGTCAATCATAATACCCAAACTCACCGCTAAAACTGTTTCCTGACCATTATCAAATGTGAAAACTGGAAACGATAATTTTCTGCCGATTGTAAAAAAGTTCAAGATGCGTTGTAAATACTCTTGTTTGTATTTATAAGTCTTTTGTAGCATCTGAACATTCGCTGTATGTGTTGCTCTCAATTCCTTTTCACGTTCTCTTATAGCGTGTTCATAAGCACCTGAACCAGCAAGTTTTTGTATCTTCTTTTCATTTGGAATATCCTTAATCAATTTCTCATATTTTTCCTCCGATGCTTTTATTTCCTCATTTTGCTTTGTTTCCATTGCATTTGTAAAATCATCTAATAACTCTCGCTTGTGTTGTTCCGCATATTTTCCAGAAAGTGCCTCAGAAATAAAATTGTCTAACTCAGCTTTTGAAAAAGGTTTTTTCAAAACATTGGCTTTTACCTTTTCTAAAATGCTATCCTCACCAAATGCACTCTCTCCACCTTTCCCCATTTTAATAATACTGGTTTCAACAGTTTCAGTTTTTAGGTCTAAGGCTTCTACTTCCAAATCATATTCCCCGATTTGTTTTAAGTACTCCACATAATCATTGTAACGCTCTGTTATATCCGAATAAAACTCCGCTTGTTTTTGTGTGGATAAAACCGCAACACGTCCTGATACTTTATGCGCTGCATCATCTAAATTCTCATCACTTTCACTTCCTTTCTTTTCCAATCCTAATGGGTCGTTTAGAATTTCGTTTATTTCTAAATTTTCTATTAAGTACTCTTTCACTACTTTATCGCCGTACTTGTTTAAGAAATCGGGAACATCTAAAATCTTTGTGCTTTGTTTTTGATTTGAAGTTGTATTAGCATCCAATGATTTTAATTTCTTTTGTAACATCATCATTAAACGTTTTTCAGCAGGGATAGCCGAAATAACATAATCGTAAATTGGTTTTAGGATTTGCCCAGTACGATTAATACGTCCCCGTTTTTGAACTTCGGTATTAATATCTAATTCCGCTTGTAACACAATCATTACACGCTGCCTTACTTGTTCCTTTGGAACTTTAGGAGTAACAATTGCATGAGCCGATGCGCCCGTACTTCCTGATTGATTAATCATTAGTACATCTACTTCATTGTTGTTAAACATCCTAAACGCATCATTCGTATTTAACTTTTTCCTGCTGGTTACTAAGCCTTTTGTAGCATCCGCATTTAATTGAACGCTGAACTTTCTACCTGTTACCTCTGCAACGGAATATCCAGCGTTTTCCAATTTTTTAATTATGACATCAATTGGACTGATTGATAACCCTGAACTAATTGTGTTAATGGTTGTAACGATACGCTGGTATTCGATTCGGGCATCTTCATCAAACTCAGATAAATCAAAATGTTTGAAAATGGATTTACCGTTGATGTCTTTTTCTGTGTAGCGCATCACACCGTCTAAACCTTTTTTAAGAACAGCAGAAAAGTTTGTATCAATTTTATCTCCATCACCAACTACCAAACCTTGTTCGTTTTCCATTTGCTCAATAAAACTTCCCATTGTTGATGCAAAAGCAATTACAGGTTTCTTACCTTCTTTTAATCTTTCAATGGCTCTTTCTGCAACTGCTTCGGCTTTGATACTAAATAGCATTTGATTAATCACATTAAACACTTTGGAGAAGTAAGGAACATTATCCACTCCAGCTTGTGATGTTCCCTCTCTAAGCTCAATTTCCTTTCCCTCTGCAACTGCTATTTTATCAAGTTCATCTACACGTTTGTCAATGTGATTTTTCTGAAACGAAATAATATCACGTAACACTTGTGTAACACTATCTGAAAATTGTTTGTGTTTTTCTTCGTAAGAATCAAGGGAAATGTAATTCACTTCTACGCCCTCAAATGAACGCTCTCTACGAATCATTTGCCCCTCCGCTACTAATTGACTGGCTAATATTTCTTGTAATGCTACGCCACCTTTACTAATGGCTTCTACTAATTCATCACGAGTTAAGTTTGCTTCACTAATAGAAGTTTTCATTGCATAGATAGGCATATTGTCGGGGCGTTTCGCAAAAGTTGCTGATAAGAATACAACTCCTTTAGTTCTACTTACCACACGTTGCATAAACTCTCCTGTATTACTTGAGCCACTTGAGTTATGCGCCTCATCCATAATCAACAAATTACCATTGGCAATTTGCATTAAGAAGTTTGGCTTCTCAGGTTTTTTATCGGGGGAATTAAACTGGGTATAAGTACCTACAACAAAATCAAAATTAGCTGGGATTTTTTTCGATTGAAAAATACTTTGTTGTTCACTTGGTGAAAGTGCCTGATAAATCACATTACCATCTTCGTCTTTAATATCTGTTTTAGGTTCTCTACCGTTAATAATAAACGGTTTTAAATGTGCTGAACCAATTGCTGCTAAATCTCGATAGATGTCTGAAAATAAATTTGCTTTCTCGGTTATAAAAATTGGGTTCATTCCTTGCTTAACAGCGTAACGAATCATTGCAGCAGCTATACGACCTTTGCCTATTCCTGTTTGGTCGCCAATAATCATTCCTTGTCCACGAGCCTCCGTATTATAGATGCTCATAGCTACTGCATCTATTTGTTCGGCTGAAAGTGCCTTGCATAAATCATTATGTGAAGCATAACCTAAACGATGTCTTACAAAATTATCCATGTTGCCACCAACTTCAGCTTTTACTTTTGCTAAAGCAGCATGAGTTTCAAATCCCATTGAATCGGGTACTTGAGTATCTAATACAACACAAGCATTTGAGGCTGGACGGTAAGGCATTCCTAATTCATCACCCTCAAAAAATCTTAGTAGTTCTTTTGCCTCTTTTTCTAATTCGTTTATATCAATCATAATTTCTTCGTTACTTAATATTTCTTCCTCATCTGTTACACTCATTACTCGTTCGTAGAGTTCATCAAATGACCTAACCACTTTGCTGTTTTCAGAGTTCTTTATCGGTGCGGCTCCAAATGGTTCTAATTTTTTTCCATTGATTAAAATCAGGCGTACAGGAAAACCAGTACCTTGTCTTGTGTATAATCTGTTACCATCAATCAATATCACTTCTTCCACGTAGTAGTGGTGATATAAGTAATTAAAGAAAATGCGATTACGACCTTTTTCAATTCTTCCATACTTGTCCCAGCGTGTATGCCCACCAATTATAATTGCAGCTTTGCCATTTGGTGCAAGTGTGTCTAATGCACGTAAAGCCATAAGGTGGTCTAAATCACGCATTGGAAACGTATTAAACTCTACTGCTTTATCTAATCTTCCAAATGGAGGATTTGTAATAACCGCTTGAAATGTCCCTTGTAAATCAACGTAAGCAAAAGGTTCGGTTGCATCACGATTAAACACATTTGCAAATCCTTGTGTTTTCAAATTGCGATTACGTGTGTAATCAATTTCGTTTACATACACTCGATTCGGTTTTGCAGCAATAGTTAACAAACCATTCCCTGCGCTTGGCTCATACGCATAACCTCCGTTTTTATCTAAGTATGGCAAACCGCAATAAACACCCATTAAGTAGGCGATTGGTGCAGGGGTTGAATATTGTTGCAATAAAACAGATTGAGAGGTACGGTGAGATAAAATCATTTGATTGTTGTACAGAGACACAATTTGCTGATACTTCTCTATTACCGTTCCTGAACTTTGAGCAATTTCTCTTGCAACATTTACAATAGCCAGTTCAGTTAATTCTTTGATTTCAGTTAAGTCTGTAATGCGAAGTAAATGCGCCATAGCTTCTACGCTTCGCTTCGTATGTTTCAATCCTTTGCGTAAATCTTCTTCCATTTTCACAACAAAATCAGAAAGGTTTGGGGCAAGTATTTTTTGCCCCAAACCTAAAAGAGAATGTATGTCATTTTCAATGTGTCTCATTGTACTGCTAAAAACTTTAAGGTTAATGTTACCCCACGCAAATACACAAACTTTGTTGAATTACCATTTGACCTCCGTAAAGCAAACGAATATGCCTTTCCTGCTTCCACAAAAAAACTACTACTGTTTTGTGTACTATATCCCGAACCTGTGAATGAAATTGTAGAACCTGCTACAACACTATTAGTAGCTAAATCAACAAAACATAACTCGCCTGTAAGACCTGTATCAGTTTGAACATTGGCGAAGTATTGTGCTTTTATTTGATTACTTCTGTTAGGAAAGAAACAACCGTTAGTTGGCATTACCAATACGTTTGTATTTACAACAAGCAATGCACTCTTTGTACTGAAAACAGATGGTAACACCAGCGGTATGCTGGTGTTACAAAATACATCTGAACCAATCAATGACTTTGGTGTTACAATATGACTATCACTTAATCCAGCATTTACATCTGCTCCTGTGGTATTTACGAAAGAATATAATTTGCCAGTCAATAAATCTAAAAATCTTCCCATGTTATGCGTAAGTTAAAGTGGCTCTATCGTTCCACACATTATCAAAATTCTTATTGCCGTCCGCCCATTGGTAAGAACAGATTTCGGCATTTATACCTACACGTTGGATTGCCCAAACAGGTTCTTCACCTTTTGCTGCTGGTGATGCAAATCCTTTATAGATAACATTCGGATTACTTTCATCAACCAATACAGGCTCAAAGAATATTTTGTTATCTAAAGCACTAACCGCATTTTTAATTGAATCGGCTGTTGCGTTAAGAGAACTTAGTTTTTCAATCTCTATGATTTGTTTAGCCTCCGTTGCTGTTCCAGCAGTAACGCTCACCGCTAAAAATTCATTGATAGCTTCTTTCAACGCTTCGGCGTCTGCGGTTACTGGTGCTGTTACATCAGCAAAAGGAATAAACACATTGTATAATGCACCTTTACCAATATCAATTTTTACGATGTTTGTTTTTACAACTACTATTTCTAGTATTTGATTCTTCATTATGTTACGTACTTGCGTTCCATTAACTATTTTAATACTTGCTCCGTTTACTAAGATTTGACCGTACTGTTTTCCCATCCAGTTAAAGGGCTTTTTAAATGTTAGAATGTTGCCTTCTTTTTTAATTGTTTTTACTCGTTTTTCAATGGTGTTGTATTTCAAATAGGATGAAACACTTGTCGGGAAATAGTATTTAACTGTCATTCCATTTACTTCATAAATACCACCTCTTTCTTTGATTGTTTTAATCTGTTTTTGCAGAGTGCTATTATTTGTATGTGTTTTACTAAATACTTTCATGCCGATTTATTTTTCTTCGTCATCCTTTTTAATAACTGCCTTTGAGATAATTTCACCAACCCATGCCCCAATGAAGCCTCCAATCATTACATAAGGCACAACATCTTTTTCATGTGTTTTACCGTAGTAGTATGAAGCCAAAGAACCAATGAGGGTAAATGTTGATACCAATGTTTTTTCTGTCATAGTCTATTTTAAAGTTTGTTTAATTAATAATGCTCCTGAGAATCCTGATAAGAGTATCAAAGCTCCAGCACAGATTTTTGATTTTAAAACAGCTTTACGTTGTACTTTGTAAGCGGTATTCAATGCTTCTGTTAATTGCTGCTCACGTAATTCGTCCATCTTTATCTTATCTCGGTAATTCATCAATTCCAAATCTTTAATACCAATAATGCTATCTTGTTTAGTACTGATGATTTCCAATGTATGAATGATTGTATCACAAATAGAATCATTGGCTTGTTGGGTTGCGATGTATTCTAAAGTGATTGATTTAATACTATCCACAGGAATCAGACTACTGTCGGCATTTTGCAATTGTTCTGTGATTTTATCTTCCAATAGTCTTGATTGAAATTTTAAAACGGCTATCGTTTTTTTACTTCCCTTAACAATCTTTTGTAAGCTATCTTTACTGTTACTTAACGATACAACTTGTAGGTGATAAGATTTTTCAAGGTCATTTACTTTGTCTTGAAATGCTTTAAAGTAAATACTGTCAATAGGAATTTCTTTAGGTTTTGGTTTCTCAGGGTTATTCAAATAGAAAGTTCCTGCTGCAAAAATGAATGCGAAAATGCTGACAGCGAATGCAAAATTGATTAATACGTTTCTCATAAATATTATTTTTTAAATTGTTTTTACTCTTTTGATTTTGGTCTTTCGATGCTATAACCGAAGCATCCAGCGGCAATTAAACTCACTATTGAATAAAACATATACTCAGGTGTTGTAGCATTAAATAAGAGCTGGGCGAACCAGCTAATCACTATCAGAATCATGCAAACTGCAATTACACATTCCCTGATACTGTAATTATGTGTTTTATCTTTTAGGAGTTCCTTGATGTATCTAAGTATGTTCATAGACTTTTTGGTTTAATTATTTCTTTTATTTGGTTTCTTAGGGCATAAGCGGTAGCAGCCAATACAACTGCGCTTCCCAACATATACCAAAGGGTAAAATCATCATTCGGTTTTTTGTTGTCCAACTCCTTTAATCCGTATGCTCTCATTAATCCTAACAATGCTTTGCTGTAATTCGGGCTTTCAGAGTATCCAGCTCTTTGTAATGCTTCCGCTTGCATTTCAGGAGTTTTAGAGACGAATACACCATGAGTTTTATAGCGAGAATTGACAAGTAAAAAATTAGTGTGGTCTTTCAAACTATCAAGAGCCGAAGGATACACTCTGAAATAACTAACAGGCTTTCCGTCTCTTGGAGTTGATAAAGCTATTTTCTTGCCTGTCCATCTTCTATCTGCTTTTATCCCGAAATAATTATTTGCTTTCCTAACTGCTAATCCTTTACCAATTCCGAACTTACCATACTCGTCCTTTCCGCTACTTTCAATAATCATCTGAGCCATTTTAACTGAAGGGAAGAGGCTAGTTTTTTGCACGCTACGAATCACATCGGCTGCATTACGTTTAATAAATTCCTCTACTTCTTTGCTCATTTGATTAATTTCTTTTACTAATTAAATTGTATCATTAAGGTTAGGCGTGTAATTAGCTAACCACGTTTTTACATCAAAACTGGGACAGGCTTTTGCTACATTTGGAAAATCCTTATGACCCATAATTTTTGTGTTTGGATATTTTTCGGTTAGTGCTACAATTAAATCGAACATGGCGTTTTCCTGTGAGCGTGTACGAGTGTCCTTTGGTTTACCAGCTTTATCAATACCACCGATATAGGCTACATTAATACTTTCGCTGTTATGTGCGTAAACGCCATTACTGTTTTTACTTTCATCTAAAAGCTGAATAACTTCACCATCAGCTTTAATGATGTAGTGATAACCAACTGTATCTCCCCAGCCTCTCTTTTCTTTCCAGTATTTTTTTATACTCTCAATCGTTGTATTGCTTGGTGTAGCTGTGCAATGGATAACGAGGTATTTGATATTTCTTTTACTCATAATTCTTTATCGTGCTTTTTTAGTTGTATTTTTTTACGTGTTGGGTTTCTACTATAAAGTAGTGTTCATCATTTTTGAACAGGGTGTATGCTCCTCGATTGGTAATGTATTTTCCAAGTACCATGTTCGCTGGTACGCTTACTGATGCTTTAGGATTTTTCCAAACTCTTGTTGCTTGAATGGTTATGATTTCGCTTGAGTTGTCGATACCACTTAACGACCATTTACTACCATCATATTTCAATCCCATGTTTGAAAACGCTAAACGAATTGCATCCTTTTGTTTGGTATCTGAAAAACTGTTTAGCATACCATTTACTAAAGTTTGTCTTACTGAACCAATACGATAGTTTACAAACGTGTCGCTTACTGCTTTGTAATCATCGGTATTACGAAGCATTTTTAATAACGCTATCGCTTTATTAAAATCCTTTGCTACGGCAGCTAGATACAAAGCTTTTGCAACAGTTGCATGGTCGGGGCTTGAACCTTTTACATAAACGTTGTATGTAGTTTCAGTTATGCTTTCACCTAATCCTAATTTTTTTAAGGCAGCTAACATTTCTGAACCGAAGTCTCCATCTGCTCCGTATTTAGGTAGTATTGCTTTACCATACTTAGCAATCAAAGCATCCTGAAAAGATTTTACTAACGTCCCTTTACTTCCTTTAGTTAATGGAAATGATGTTGTTTCTTTTGGTTGACTAGGTTGTTTAGGTGCTTGATATTTTGGCGGTGGCGGTGCGGATTCTCCTGATGTGTCGTTATCTGTATCGGGAGTCTCGTTATTAGATTGCTTATGTTTTTTCCAGTACTGAAAACCAAAATAACTTAATGCGCCTGTGGCTGCAACGCCAATCCCTAATAATGCCCATTTTGCAGCACTACTTTTTTTAGGTTCTGCAATAGCTTTACTATGAGGCAAGCCATTCAGTCCTTTTCTTTTTTTCATTCTTATTTTATGTCTCTTGCTCATGTTATGCTCTGCGTTTAGATGTTATTATTTGCATATAGGCTGGATATTCCCATGATTCCAATTCACCCTTTAAAACAGTGATTAAATTGTCTCCGTACTCTTTTTTGTATTGGACTCCAACTTTTATAAAGTCATTCTGTGTAGGGATTTCATTAAACACCGCTTTAATGGCTGGTTCATCTGTTCCGGGTATAAAAGAGTACGTTTTATCAAATGCTGCTTTTAATCGCTTTGCCCATGCTACGTATTGGCTAGTCGTTGGTGCTTGTCCTTTCTTTTCAGGTTTAGCTGCGATAATTTGCAACATTTCATTGTACTCACTTGCTTGTAACTCATCACTCATGTCCTCGTACATATTGCGGTGATACTCTTTTTTATAGGCTTTAAAAACCTTATCTAATTGTTGACGAGTTTCAATATCACTTAGTACTTTTCTGAGTTTCTCTACATCTGTTCCCCAGTAACCGTCATTTTCAAAAGACATTTTAATTTGTTTGGCAATGGTTTCGGGAGTGCCATCATCAAAGCTTTTTGAATGTGCTTTATCTTCGACTTTATTTTTGATGAACTTTGAACCCAACCAAATAACACCTGTCAGACCTGCTGCTGCAAGAACGGAGTAGCCTATTTTTTCTTTCAGGCTCAATCCGTCATTCATGCTTCGTTGTCTTTCAGCAACTAAAGCATCAATGTCTGTTTGTCTTTTATTGGTTGTGTGATTCATGTTGTTTTTTCTAAACTCCTAATGCAGATTTTGCCATCGCTGTTTTTACTGGGTCGTTCTTAATGATGTCTGCTAACTTGTCTAGTTCTTTATCATTCAGCTTTGCAGCCAACACCGTTAATGCTTTCATTTTGGTATTGGCTTCACCTTCTGTTTTTGCGGTGATTTCCATTTTATAAGTGAACTTTTGCATACTGTTGTTTTATTGATTAATAATTACTTTTCTTCTGTATTTGTTTCTTCCTCTTCTTCATTAATAAATTCTAGCACTTGGGGAATGAGTGCTTTGTCTTCGTTAAGCGCATCCAAGATTTCCAGTACAGAACCAAACTCGTTTTCATTAAATTGACTTTGGATATTTTTCATTAACTCTAAAGAGTGTTTATCCTCTTCATTCAATTCAGGGGATGAATTGTGAGTGGTGTTGTCTAGTTTTTCAAATGTGGCTTCGGTGTCAGTTTGTTGCTTGGTTGATTCATTATTGCTTTCACCTTTCATTAAACCAGCTAATCCTGAGAGTACTGGGATTTTGTTTAATGTGCCTTTGGTAATTAAACCGTCAAGTGCAACGGATAACATATCTCCCACATGAATGCCCCCGATTTTATTTCCGTTCTTTTGTGCGATGTAAATTTTGTTTTCCAATTCTCGGATACACAAATCCTTTTCTCTGCTCTCTTGTTCAAGTCTTCTTATCTCTCCTCTTAATGAAGCGATTTGGATTTCTTCCTGAGTGCGTTTAGCGTTGCTTGTTCTCCATTCGCTAATATCATTTTTCGAGTACTTAGGTAATGGCATTCCATTCAAACCTATGTTTTGAGCATCCTCTCTTGATTTAGCTTTTAAAATGAAAACGTATTGGTCGTTACGTGGAGATAGGGAAGAATTGTAGATGATGATTTTTAATTGTTCCGTATCTACATTAATGTAGTCTTCGTAAGCGTCAAAGTCGCTGATTTCATCGGTTTTTGGAACTGCTTTTAAATTGTCCACGAAAATCTCATAGAACTTAGCTTTGTTTTTATCTGCTAAAGTTTGCAAGTGATTTTTTAAGCGGTCAACTTTGTTTTGGTCGAAATTGTCAAACTGAATGGGCATAATTGTTTTGGTTTTAAATTTTATTATTTGTTTGTTTTGTGTTTTGGTATGACTTGTATAAACCGAATGTGATTGATTTGCGAAGCGTAGTTGTTGATTATAATTGCCCCCTGATGTTCGTAGGTTTGCTCATTGATTTTATCTTCTGCTATGTCAAACAATCCGAAGTCTGATTGCACACTCATATCTGCTATTTCTTCTACTAGAATGAAAAATTGATTATAGGCATCGAACTCTACTTTCTCATTCGCTTGTAAAACAAAGTGACGAAAACGGATGTAGTAATCTGAACCATAACCTAGTTCTTTCATTCGGCGAGGGATATATTCTAAAGCAAGTGCTACGTTCATGTTTTATTGTTTTGTTTTTCTTATTTTGAATACCACACATACACACTTATCGTGTAATTCATATCTCGTTTTGCTTCCAGTCCGATGTTGTCTTTATACATTCCTAAAAGAATTGTACTGTCTGCATTAGTGATAACAACATCTTCAAAAGTTTGCATTTGATGTGTGAATGGTTCTGCTCTCCAAAATCTGTTATTTGAAAAATCTCCGTAATGCAGGTTGTTATCTATTCTTAGTTCTCCTGCATAAAAGATGTTTGCTTCCTCACAGCTTTGTAGTTTTAAGTCTCCAATTAGTGTGTTACGTTTGAATGGTGTTCGCTGTGATTCAACTGTTCCATTTGCGTAAGCCTGTAATTCACTACGAACTGGCTCAACTATTTGAGGAACATCGGACACATTTGCTAATGCCACTGCTGATTCCTTACCTTTTATTTCTCTTAGAAATCTTCCACCTATTTCAACACCGATTACTTTCTTTGCTGTCTTTGGCAATTTGATTTGAAAGTGTTTAACTTGCCCACGTTTACTAATTGAAACTGGAGTGATACAAACTTGTTCTTTCATCATAACTCGTCCTCCATTTCACAATCCACATAAAGTGATACACGATAACTTGCGAAACCTGTTCTTCCATCATCTGCATCGGTGTAACTTAATTTGATAATACCATTGCCGATGTTGTCAGTTTCAATTTTATAGTAGCGTTCATTTGGTGAAACATTGATGCCTGACATCAATAATTTACTTTCGTAGTTATCGGGGAAATATTCTTGATTGTTGACTTCAATTTTTTGTGTTCCCCTGTAATACAGTAAATCATCTTTGTCGGAAGTAACCAGCATACCTTTGATACGCTTGATGTTTTTATCTAACTCAAATGTTTTGTTTACACTTTTGTTAGCATCAACTACCTGTATGTCGAATCGTTTTTTTACTATCTTTAGCATGATTTTTTCATTTAATAATTAGGTTTTAAAAGCCCGCTGCTGTTTTTGCAGCGGACTTTTTTTGATTAACTAGGGAGTGGTAATAGTTCCGTGTAATCCAACAAACAAATGGGTCTTAGGGTCTAAGCCATCCATTGTCCCTAATTCAATGGTCATCTCCATTAAGATGTCATCGTGAATTAAACGTGGGTTAGCTAATTTGTAATAGCCAATAGGTACATTGTGCATATTACTTGTCTTAAACACATTGTTACTGGTTTCAGGAACGATTTGCTTTTTGTTGCTCTTTAATGAGAACTCACCGTTGGCAAGTGGTGCAAAGTCTTCTAATGCACCAAACTTGGTAGCCATTACTTTATCCTTTGTCATATCAGCAGCAATACCAGCTAATAAAACAATCCCACTTACTAAAATTGCTTGGTTCTTTGGCAACTTAGCGTTTGATACATTACGCAAACCGATTTCTTTATCATCTTGCGTTTCAAACATTTTGATTGTTTTTGAACTTACAGGTTTGATACTGTAAATTACTGTATCAGCCAAACGCAAATCACCTTTTGCTAGTGCTTCTTTGATGTGTACTGGTAATTCTCCAAAGTGTTTTTCCATTTCCGCACGAGAACCTCTACTCATCGCACCTGTACTCGCTAATCGGTTAATGGTTCTTAATCGCTTAATTGGGTTCATTCTGCGTAATGCACCAAGTAACTCGTCATTACCCTCTAAACCTTCTAAGCCTAACAACGCACCTACGTTGTTGTATTCTTCTACTCCTTCTAATACGTCTAACATAATTTTCTGTTTTTTTTGATTTTACTTTTGTTTACTTTTTTCTTTTTCGCTTGTCATTTTTTGCTTACAAAAAGGGCGTAGCTTTCCTGTACCGCTACTTTTGATAAATAGGGTTTGCTTATACTGCAAGATGTTTAAGTAGGAACGGAGCGGCTTTTAGCCCTTGTTGTTAGCTAGTAAATGACTTCATCGTTCATGCCTGCCATATCATCGTATGTACCCGACATTTGTTTACGTTCATATTGTTCACCTAATCGAGTAATCTCTTGTTCGATATTGTCCAGCGAACCCATATCGAGTTCTTTGTTTTCCGACTGAGGGTACTTAAAGTACTGAACGTTCCCCATGCCGTTGGTGCTTTCTTCTTCCTGTTTCTTTGGCTTGATGATTTTATCCAAGTACAAACGTTGCTTAAAGTTTTCGCTAAACGATTTTACTCGCTCTTTTACTCCGTTCATTCCTGATAAGCCATTCACCGCACCTGAACCGATTTGATAACCTCCCGAAGCCATCATACCTAGTCCGAAACTTGTTGCCATTGGTACACCAGCGTAATGTCCTATTAAGGATGCACCTAAACCAACTAACAATGAGGGTTTGCCTATGGCTGCTCCCGCTAAGCCTCCACCAACTACACCAATTGTTAAGTCCTTTAGCGTTTCAATTGCAGAGTTTTTTGCATTGCCTTTGGTATCTAATTCGCTGGTTAAAGACAACACTTGTGAGTGTTTTTTGTAACTGGACTTTTTGCTTTTTTTCTTACTCATGTTCTTTTGTTTTTTAAGGGTTCTACATTAAATCTACTTTCTGCTTGTAGTGCTGGTGATTTGTTTTCCCCTTTGATTTTCTTTTTTTCTTTCTTCTCGGCACTCCGTTCAGGGCTGGTTGTGCGCTTTTGGTTTTCGGTGTCGCTGCGTTCTTTTTATAGGCTTTGTAACCCATGTAAAGAAGTGCTGCTGCTCCTAATCCGATACCGACTGGCTTCATCCACTTTTTGTTTTTGTCCCAAAATTCTTTGAAGCCTCCGCTTTTGGTTTCAGTTGTTGTCCCAGTAGTGTTCGTTTCTTTTGCGTTTGTAGTTCTTGCAGATGCGTTAGAGTTCTCGTTTTCTGATTCACCTGTACTAACTTCGTTGCTGGTTTTATTCGCTGGGGTATTATTACTACCATCCGTTGAACTGCCTGAACTTTCTGATGATTCATTACTACTTCCTGAACCGCCTCCCGAACTGCTATTTGAACTACCTCCTGAACTAGACGAAGAGTTTTCAGAACTTTCGTTTGAGGTATCAGCACTCGTGTTTTCCGAACCACTTTCACCACCAGCATTTTCGGCTGCATTAAAATCATTCGCTCCTTTTTTCTTTGGAAAAACGTTTCCGATTGATTTCAATAATCCTGCAATTGCTGTCATTACTGTCGTAGCTGCTGTTATGGCTGCTCCTGTTGCAACTGCCGAACCTAAGCCTTCTGTACCTTCCAATCCGTTAACAAATTCATCCTGATAAATGTTTGTTCCTAGTAAAGAGTTTAGACTTGTGTACTCATCAACTCCCGAAAACTCATCAACTCCATGTATCATTCCAAGTCCATTAACTTCTTTGTTTCTGTTTCCTTTACCTGTAAGGATAGCTTTTCGTAAATTTTCAGGTTTACCACCAGCGGTATAGAAAATCTGCTCGATGCGATAAAGCACTTTTTTCAATCGGTCAAACTTGCCCATGTCTGCGCCTTTTTGTTGAGCCTCTTGTTCGCTTAAATAAGCCCATTTTAAACGCTGCGGTACTTTCATTATGTTGAGCTTCATAGATGCAAGTATTCCAGCACGTAATAAAGCGGTTGCGGGGTTCACTTTATTCGTTACGTTTAAAACTCTCTTAGCGATGTTTTTGAATTTTTGGAATCCTTTTCTTTTTCCTTTTCCGCCCTGATTCCCTTCGGGCATTGCTGATGAACTGGCGTTTCTACGAAATAAACCACGTCTCCCTAAGTCGCCTATTTCGTTGTCCCAACCAAACAGATCCTGTGCGTCCACATTACCGTTTAGTTTCTCGTCATCAATTCCATCTAAAAATTGTAAATCCATTTTGTAGTCTTTTTTTTCTGTGTATGGTTCTTCGTAATTAAAACTATCCACTACACAATCCATTACGATGTATTTACCATTCCCTATTGGTACAATCGGATAGATGTGCTGGAAGTAGTTTTCTTTGTACTTTGTGATACGGTTGATTACAGGGATGTTTAAAGCACTTAAACACGTTCCAATAAATGTTGTAAAGCAATCACAATCACCAGTTGCATCATGTATCAATCGTCTTGGGCTTCTTACTTGTTCAATACCTCTTTCGTCTTTTTTGTAGGCAATATGGTTTTTTACAAAGTACCATAGCTTCTCACAAGCATCATAAGTATTTAGTCTCTTTAACTCTTGTTCAACATAATCCTCTACTTGCCATATACACTTTGCAACTACCTTCGGTATGAATGCAACGGTATCACTTACACCAGCTCCTTTTTTTATAGTCTTATCTATTGCCAATGCTCTTGGAAACAAATGGCGATATGGCTCAAGGCTTTTTATTTTTATTTGTGTTGTTGCTTCCATTATGCTTTGTTTCTAAGTGTGATGTCTGTTGATTTTTCGTATGGTAATTTTTTCCAGCCTAAGTCAACATTGGTAATTGTTTTAACCGTAATGACTGCGGAATCATTTTGGGTTAACGCTTTAAGCAATCCTGCTCCGACTGAAAACAATCCTGTGTATGGTACAAGAATCATAATACCCTCTACATTTACTTCTCCGTTCTTTGGAATAGTGATTGTTTTATCAATCACTTGTGATGTACCTATAATACTATCCTTGAACATTGCTTTTACAAAAGGGTATTTGATTTTGAAACCTACTGAACTGGGATTTTTGATTTGCACATCTATTCGGATAGTTATCCCCTCTAACTTTATCGAATGAATGTTTGCTTTTACAACTGTTTCTAAATTGGTACTGGCTTTACTTAATCGGCTTGCATAGGTTGCCAGTCCAACCAATCCAGCACCTATGCCCGATATAATCCCTATTTTTTTCCAGTTTGCCATTTGTTTTTTTTTATTTGTTTCTGTTTTTTAATACTGATTTTTGATTATTGTTTGTTTTGCTTTTTCTTCATGCGATTGCTCAAGTAATCACCAGCTAGTTTAAACGTCATCCATATTGCACCTCCGATAACTGCTTTAACTGCATAATCTGTTAAGCCCGAGTAATCCATATTTGCAAATAAAATTGCACCAGTTAAAAATGTGTGCGAGGTGCTATCACTTGCTACTTCATTTGTTTTCATTTGTCCTCCTTTTTTAATGTTGTGTTGTTTGTGGATGCAAAGTTCTGTAAGGGTTTTGGGATACAGACTGGATTTTAAACTCAAACAGCTTTCGTTTTACTTTTGTGATTTACCTTTCACTTTCTTATGCTGCTTGATTAACTATCTGACAAGGCATTCCAAATGTTTCAACTATTAATAAAACTTGTCTTACACTATAAACACCACCGATAGGTTTTCCTAGTTGCGGTTCAATAGCTTTTACCCAGCGATTGAAAATGTATTTACTGATTCCGATACGCTCGTATAATTCTTTTTTACTGTAAGGCTTTACCTCAAATGGTCTTTCCATTACTACTACTTTTGCTGATTGGCTCATGTTCTTTAGTTTTTTTTATTGTGAATGTTTTGTTTGATTAGAAATTGAAATACTGAATGTGCATGATACTATTCATAAAGAGTTGCAATAAGTCATGCTGTTTTAAACGGATTAATTCTCTGCGATAGTGAAGCATATCCAAGATGTTTCGTTTATCAGCATACTTTAATAATGCTTTTGCTAATAATGAAATTCCCTCGTTGTAATGTGGAACAGTTCCACGTTGTGCTTGAACTACTTTGTACCAACTTAGTGTTCCTGATAATCCGTTTTTGTAATTGATATTTAACCAATCAATAGGTTTTGAAATGTATCTGCCTTTTTTGCGAGATAAGTATCGCTTGGTTAAGCATACACGTTCTACTAATTGTTTAAAGGTTAGTTCAACGTTTTTGCTCCCTTTGAAGTGTTCAGCTAATAACGCTTTAAATTCTTTTTCTTCGTCGTTGGTAAAAAGTTGAGTGTTCCAAAAAGAGGCTTTACAGATTAACCATAAATTTTCGATTGCGATTTCCTTTTTTGTACGTGCAAATAATCCACCTTTAATTACTCTTAATGTACTTGCTCTTTTTGTGCTGTTTTCTGATACTTTTTTTACTGCGCTCATGATATGTTGTTTTATTGATTACTTGTTTTGATTTGACGAGACAAAGTAACGACAACAAAAAATGGCGATGACTGGATTTGACTGGAAACTCAACAACTATGCGTTTCCTGACTGGTATTGACTGGATTTGATTGGATATGACCAGAAATATTTTACGCAATTATTGACGTAATTATGGAAAATTAAATAAAAAAGGACATAAAAAAACCGATTGAAATCTCAATCGGTTTTTTTATTAGTTTGAATTAGAAACCTATTTTACTTTATATGCCCTGTTTCCGATTTTTTGCTTCATTAAAGAGTTCTTTAGTAAACTCCCAAAACCATAATCACTTGACCATATTATTAATTCCGCTAGATTAAATGATAGTTTTCTTTCTGTAAAAGCAACGTATCCTACATTATAGCGTGAAATAAAATTAAGTAATACTTTTTCCCTTTCATATCTTGGAGGAATGGGGCATACAAGTACTATCATGTCAGGATATTTCTCGAAGTCTGATTGAGCATAGTCAAGGCATTGAGCCATTATATCTGAATTTTTACGACCTTTACTTCTGTCCAAAAAAGGGTTTTTCATTTCGATACCGAAAACTAAATTCTTATTCATTAATTCGGTAGTATCTTTTGGAATTAAAACTAAGTCTATATTTTGCCTTTTACCAGTAAAATGCTTTCCACTTACATTTCTTTCTATATGAAAATCTTTTTCAAAAAACTTAATAAAAATCGAAGTAGCTGTTTCTTCGGACATCGCATCTGTATCTGTTTCTACATCATTGTTCTTCAGGAATTTTTTAAATCTATTACGAAAGGTTTGAGAAACAGAGCCCAAAACAACTTCTTCGCCACTAATTAGCCAATCACCTTCTATTGTAGTATTTGCTGAAATAATCATGTACCGCTTGTTTTTGAAGTTAACATAGCTACCATACACGGTTGCTAATTCTGATTGATACTCAACTACTGTTTCATCTGTATTGTAAAGTTTATAGTGGCATTTCATAACATGATAATTTCAATCGGCGATTCATAGAAAAATTGCCTACAATTTGTGTTTAATAAGTTGGTATATTGGGTATAGATTTTTTAAATCTAATAGGATTGTATCTATAATTAGTTGTTCAGATATTAATGTATTTTCAGGAGTATATTCTTTACCTATTATAAAATAAGAGCTTAACTTCTCACTTAATAAATACTCCTTTAATTGCATTGTGTTTTGAAATTCATTTATATATCTAGTTTCGTCATTTAGGTGAATGAAATAGTCTTTAGGTAATGAAAGTAATAATAAACAGAATTGTTCTGCTTTTTCAGAGTTCTCGGTAAGTATAAATTTTAAATTATCTCTATCTATTTTACTTCCCATGTTCTTGCCAATCCTGTTCCAAATGCCTACATGATTTGCATTTATAATAACTTGTAGGCGCATATAATCTAAAGGAGTTTCCTTTTCACCGTAATCTTTGATTTCGGGTTTACTTCGCCCATAATGAAGCCACATTCCATTTAGTTCATCGCCTGTTCTAGAACCGTGTTTGTCCGAAGATATTATGTGCTCAAATTCATAGTGTTCATGTAAGTCCCATTTCCGTTCCTTTAATTTGGGATTTAATTTATCTCTTATTTTGTACAATAATCTCTTAACATCTTGTCTTTCTTTATTTGCAGAATCACTCTCATCAGTAGGCAAATTACCTCTAAATATTTCAAAATGTTTTCTTTTAAAGTATTGATTTGTGAAGTCAATGTTTTCTAATGAGATGTTTTGTTGTGGATTTATTTCTATTTCAGGAAAAAATATTTTTATATCCTTTTTATCTTGGTCTAAACGATTTCTTCTATTTTCAAACAGTTTATTATATTTTTCAATAAAATCATTTGTAATTGATTTCCCTTGCTTATACTGACTATTAAACCAAATTAACAATCCATTGCATACATTAATATCATCTGTTTTTAAACTTACTTCAATATTTTTATCAAATCCCCCCTCAGTACAATTACCCGACCCTACAAAGGCAGTTAATTTATTTCCAGATTTGATTATATATACTTTTGGATGAAATAATATTTCGGCTTTATGAAATACTCTCGCACTTACATTATTTGGATTATCTACGCCTATTTTTTTTAATACGGACGGAGATGTAGGTAATCCAATTCCAACCAAATAGTTTTGTTTAGCATACTTATTTATGGTTTTTTCAATAAAGTTTAAGCCACCATCTGAAATCATTGCTGCTGCAATCCAAATTTCTTCACAATCTCTAAATTGTAATTCTAGTTCCTTTCCTAGTTTATATTTTTGCTGAATCATAATTTTAATTTCGTAACTAATTTACAAAAAAATTATTCTAGAACTTTTTAAAATAAAATTGCCAGCTTATTTCAGGCTGGCATCATTATTTTTTCAATATGTAAATATTCTATTTATACTCTTCGATAATCTCAAATGGACGACCCAATAAATTCATTATTTGTTCCACTTGCTTAACGTTCCAGCGATGTCCTATACGTTCGCCTAAATGATGCCTCACTTTTGCTATATCTCTTCTCCAAGTGCTTTCACTTGTGTTGAATATTTTTGCCAATTCCTTGTTTGTGTATGGCTTAATCACAATTTTCACTACTGATGTCTTCATCATTCTACCTCCTATATCTAATTAATTATATTACAACTCAAATTAAACATTATACCTAATTAAAAAATCATCAGCGTTTAAGTGTAGTAAAGATGCCATTTTTGCTACACTCAATTTTTGCTTAGCACGATAATTCGTTAATAAA
>JACQAK010000069.1 GCA_016194985.1 Bacteroidota bacterium | reverse complement strand
TGTCTGCATTTTTTTGTTACTAGTATTATCCAAGGCTAAGATAGTAAATAAGAATCGAAAATAAGTCGAATTAATTCTCTGAAATATGACGAAAGTCATATTTATGATTGATGCCACTCAGAGCTTAAGAAGCCCTTTTTAGGGACTTTTGATGAATAATTTAAACCACCAGCCATGAAAACCGAAAAAATTTACACGCAACACGAAGAAAACAAAGAATGGGCAAGCAAACTTGCATTCTATAAGGATGAGATCAGGATTATGGAAAATCGGTTAGCGGAAATTGCACAGAAAAATACATCCAAAGAGATTCTTGCTCAAACGGAACGTTTTCAAAACCAATTGATCATCCAAAAAAACCAAATTGATGAGATCAGTCACCTGATTAATTTGGATAACGATACCATTAATCGTGAAATCAACAAAAACAGTATTGCTGTAGACCATAGAAAAATCAATGATCACAGTGAATTAAGAGATCGCATCAACACCTTTGAAACCTTAATAGGTTCATTAAAAGTTGATTTCAATACTTTTCTCAGTAAATGGATGTAATGAATGAAAAAGGAGCTTACGGATATTAAAACCAAAACGCTGTGTTACCATTGCGGAGAAGATTGCGACCACAACGTTATTGTTTCTCAGGATAAACACTTTTGCTGCCAGGGTTGTAAAACGGTTTACGAAATTATTAATAAAAATGATTTATGTTCCTACTATGATATGGAACAAGCCCCTGGAATCAATCAGAAGCACCGCATTCGCGAAGGAAAATTTGATTTTTTAGATGACACCCAAATCATCAAAAAATTAACGCACTTTCAGGATGATACACATCAGCATGTGATTTTTTACCTACCCCAAATGCATTGTGCTTCCTGTATTTGGATACTGGAACATTTAAATAAGATTAATCCGGGAATCATCAAATCTCAGGTAAATTTCGTCAAAAAAGAAGTTACCGTAATTTATAATTACCATGAAACGTCTTTAAAGAAGGTAGCCGAAGCATTAACACTTATTGGTTATGAGCCTCATATCAGTTTAAATGATGTAAGCTCCAGCAAAGTAAAAAAATACGATACGACCAGCATTGTAAAGATCGGAATTGCCGGTTTTTGCTTTGGGAATATTATGATGCTGAGTTTTCCGGAATATTTTTCTCTGGCAAAAGCGGATGAAGTAGGTTTAAAAACCTGGTTCAGTTATTTAAATTTATTGCTATCCTTACCTGTATTTTTTTATTCCGCATCCGAATTTTTCATATCGGGTTATAAAGGGTTACGGCAAAAGTTTCTGAATATCGATGCTCCTATTGCTTTAGCGGTTTTAATCACTTTTGGCAGAAGTGTATATGAGATTTTATCAGGAACAGGTGCGGGCTATCTGGATTCAATGAGTGGCATCGTGTTTTTTATGTTAATCGGCCGTTATTTCCAAAACAGAACCTACCAAACCATTTCATTCGACAGAGATTTTAAATCTTACTTTCCCTTAGGCGTAAGCGTTATTGACGCAAATGGCATTGAAAAACAAATTTCGGTATCGGAGTTAAAGGTTGGCGACCGAATTAAAATTCATAATGACGAGATTGTTCCTGCTGACGCTATTTTATTTCTTGGGAAAGGCACCATTGATTATAGTTTCGTAACAGGAGAATCACTACCTGTTGAAAAATCCATAGGAGAGATTGTATATGCCGGAGGCAAGCAAACATCGGGAGCCATAGAGTTAGAGGTTGTAAAAGAGGTATCCCAAAGTTATTTGACTCAATTATGGAACAACGAAGCTTTCAAAGAAAATAAAGAAGAAGTAAAGATTTCTTTTATTCACAGAATAAGCCGTTATTTTACCTATGTTTTATTTACGATAGCCCTTAGTGCTGCTATTTACTGGTCAATAAACGACCCTTCAAAAATATGGGGTGCCGTAACGGCTGTATTAATTGTGGCCTGTCCGTGTGCATTGTTATTAAGCGCCACATTTACCAATGGGAACATGATTCGTATTTTGAACAAATACAAATTATATGTAAAAAATGCGTCTGTTATAGAGCAAATGTCTGAGATTGACACCATCGTATTTGACAAAACAGGAACAATCACAGAACAAGGTAAATCGGAAATTTCTTTTCAGGGAGAGGGATTATCTGGCGAACAATCTCAGCTAATCCGATCTCTCGCCAATCAATCCAATCATCCGTTAAGCAAAAGTGTGGTGTCTTTCCTTCCATTTACAAAAATGCTGAATGTGAAGAATTACAAGGAGTTTAAAGGATTTGGCACATCGGCCACCATTCATGATCACTTTGTGAAAATGGGGTCCTCCGATTTTGTATTAGGCAAAGATACGAATCAGTTAGTGTCAGGCAGCCGGGTGTATGTAAGCATTGATGAAGCGTTTGTGGGGTATTTCATTGTTAAAAATTCTTACAGGCAAGGTTTAAAAAACATCGTGTCTTCTTTAGGTTCTCAATTCGATCTAAAGATCTTATCCGGCGATAATGCTTCCGAAGAAGCATTTCTGAAATCTGTTTTTGGAAACAAATCAGAGATGTTATTTGAACAAAAACCTGAAGACAAATTAAATTTCATCAAAGGCCTGCAAAACAACAACAAAAAAATATTAATGATAGGCGACGGATTAAACGATGCAGGAGCGTTAAAACAAAGTAATGTAGGAATTGCGATTAGTGATGACACCAATAACTTTTCTCCGGCCTGTGACGCCGTTTTATCAGGAAAAAATTTCATGCTGCTAAAAGAATTGATTAATTATTGTCGACGTCAAAAAACAATCATCTTCGCCAGTTTTGTCCTTTCTATCTTATATAATATTGTTGGGCTTTCCATTGCTGTTCAGGGAAATATGCAGCCTGTTATTGCCGCTATTTTAATGCCGATCAGCTCTATCAGTATTGTTCTGTTAACAACAGGATTGAGCTCATTTTACGAACTCAATCTGAAAAAATCAATACCTGACCAAAGTCATGATCAGAAATGAGAGTCATCACATATAAAAAAAGTTAACTGAACTAATTTTACACCCGATATGAGCGCAATTTTTATCATGATAGGAGCCAGTTTACTACTGGCAATAGGCTTTCTGATAGCCTTTATTTGGTCGGTAAGAAGCAATCAGTATGAAGATGATTATACGCCCTCGGTAAGAATATTATTTGATAATACAACTCCTCAAGATAATAAACAAGAAACAAACAACAAAACCTCAAAAACAAAGTAATATGGAACTACAAAAATTTCAGTACGACAACAAGATAGTGAAGATGTTTGCCTATGCAACCATTCTTTGGAGTTTAGTCGGTATGGTAGCCGGGTTATTAGCGGCTGTTCAATTATATCTACCGGCAGCAAATTTAAATTTACCTTATACCACGTTTGGTCGTGTTCGTCCTATTCATACGAACGCCATTATTTTTGCATTTGTTGGTAATGGTATTTTCATGGGAGTTTATTATTCGTTACAACGTTTACTAAAAGCCCGCATGTTCAGTGATTTTTTAAGCAAGGTTCATTTTTGGGGATGGCAATTAATTATCGTATTAGCTGCTGCAACTTTGGTAATGGGTAAAACAACCGGTAAAGAATATGCTGAATTAGAATGGCCTATCGATATTTTAATCACTCTTGTGTGGGTTGTATTTGGATGGAACATGTTCGGTACCATTATCAAACGCCGTGAGCGCCACTTGTATGTTGCAATCTGGTTCTATATTGCAACGTTTGTTACTGTAGCGATGTTACACATTGTTAACTCTATTGAAATTCCGGTTTCTTTCTGGAAATCTTATTCAGTATACGCCGGTGTTCAGGATGCCTTAGTACAGTGGTGGTATGGACATAACGCCGTAGCGTTTTTCCTAACAACTCCTTATTTAGGTTTAATGTATTATTTCTTACCAAAAATTGCCCAACGTCCTGTTTATTCGTATCGTTTATCCATCATCCACTTTTGGGCATTAATTTTCTTATATATCTGGGCTGGTCCACATCACTTATTATATACGTCTGTTCCTGATTGGGCTCAATCTTTAGGTGTTGTATTCTCTGTTATGTTGATCGCTCCATCCTGGGGTGGTATGATCAACGGATTATTAACACTTCGTGGTGCCTGGGACAGAGTACGTGATAACGTGGGCTTGAAATTCTTAGTGGTTGCTGTAACAGCTTACGGTATGGCTACTTTCGAAGGTCCGATGTTATCTTTAAAAAATGTAAATGCTATTTCTCACTTCACCGATTGGACCATTGCTCACGTTCACGTTGGAGCTTTAGGATGGAACGGATTCATGACATTCGGTATCTTATATTGGTTAATCCCAAGATTATTCCAAACTAAGTTATACTCTGAGAAATTAGCAAATATGCATTTCTGGATTGGCACATTAGGTATTGTATTATATGCAGTTCCAATGTATTGGGCAGGTTTCATGCAATCATCGATGTGGAAAGATTTTACTCCTGAAGGGCAATTACAATACCAGTTTATGGATACAGTTACCAGAATGATGCCTTTCTACATAGCACGTTCTATCGGCGGGTTATTATTCCTGATTGGAGCCATTATGATGACTTACAACTTGATTAAAACAATTAAAGTGGGTACATTCTTAGAAATTGAAGAAGATCAGGCTCCTGCATTAGTTGGAGAATACCAATCTCACTCTAAAGATCACTGGCACCGTTGGATTGAACGTAAACCTATCCAAATGTTAATTGTAAGCTTAGTGGTGGTTGCTATTGGAGGTATTATCGAATTCGTCCCTGTATTCTTGGTAAAATCAAACATCCCTACGATTGCCAGTGTAAAACCATATACTCCGTTAGAATTACAAGGCAGAGATATTTATATCCGTGAAGGCTGTTATACCTGTCACTCTCAAATGGTTCGTCCTTTCAGAAGTGAAACAGCGCGTTATGGTGAGTATTCAAAAGCAGGAGAATCCGTATATGATCATCCATTCCAATGGGGTTCTAAACGTACGGGTCCGGATTTGGCACGTTTAGGTGGTAAATATCCTGACAGCTGGCACTATAACCATATGTTAGATCCTACCTCAATGTCGCCTGGTTCTATTATGCCACAGTATCCATGGTTATTAGAAGATCAGTTAGATGCGAATACAACGGTTGCCAAGATTAAAGCAATGCAACGTTTAGGTGTTCCTTATCCAAAAGATTACGATAAAGTATGCGTGAAAGATATGGAAGCTCAGGCAAAAGAAATCACTGCCAATTTGAAAAAAGACGGTATTGAGACTTTGCCTGACAGAGAAATCGTTGCCTTAATCTCTTACCTGCAGCGTTTAGGAAAAGATATCAAAGCAGAAGGATTAAAAGCACAAAAATAATAAGAACATTAAACTATTGTAATCATGAAATTTAAAAACTATTTGGAAAGCATCACCGGAATCGGGATTTATCCACTCATCTCTTTAATGATATTCGTAGTGTTTTTTGCGCTTGTTTCTTTTTATGTATGGAAGGGAAATAAAAAACATTTCGAAGAACTAAGTAACCTACCAATTAACGATAACGAAAACAATTAATCTACGCTTATGAACAATTTCAATAAAATAAAATCACTTGCCGTTGCAATGTTAATTCCGGCTGTGGGTTTTTGTCAGGAACAAACAACCAAAGAAAGTTCATCTTATTTTACCAATGTATTGTTTTTGACCTTGTTAGTAACAATCATTGTATTAGCCATTGTTATTGTAGCATTTAGCAGTGTATTCAAAAACATTGCTGACAGTGATTATCTGACAAACAAGTATGCCGATAAAAAAGATAATCAGTCATCAACCATGAGAAATGTAACAACTCTAATTTTTCTGTTATCGTCATTTGCTATGATGTCGCAGGAAAAAGTGGCAGCTGCTATAAAGGTTGATGATGGAAGAATAGGAGGATTAGATCAATTTACCTTTTACTTTATGGTGGCAATCATCCTTATTGAATTAATTGCCCTTGCTCTGATCATTTATCAATTCAACTTCCTGGTAAAAACTCAAACCGTTGTTGAAACATCTGCTAAAACTAAAATCATCGAATCTAAATTAATCATGAGCTTAACAGATGCTGTGGCTGTTGAAGAAGAGGACAGTATTTTATTAGACCACGATTATGATGGAATTAAAGAGTTAGATAACAATTTACCACCATGGTGGAAATATGGTTTCTATTTAACGATTGTAGTAGCTGTAGTCTATTTATTTAACTTCCACGTATTAGGTACCGGCGATTTACAAGGCAAAGAATATGAAAAGGAAATGGCAAAAGCCAAATTAGAAGTAGAGGAATACATGAAAAATTCAGCTAATAATGTAGATGAAAGCACGGTAAAATTATTAACGGAAGCATCTGATATTGCAGCTGGTAAAGATGTATTTAAAGCCAATTGCGCTGCTTGTCATGGTCAATCAGGTGAAGGTACAGTTGGCCCTAACTTTACTGACGAGTATTGGTTACACGGTGGCAGTATTCAGGATATATTTAAATCCATTAAATATGGTTGGGTTGAAAAAGGTATGAAATCCTGGAAAGAGGATTTATCGCCAATGCAAATAGCGCAAGTAGCGTCTTACATCAAATCTTTAAAAGGAACAAATCCTCCAAATGCCAAAGCTCCACAAGGTGATTTATATACTGAAGCCGGAGCGGCTCCAGTAAATGATTCAACCGTAGTGACCGGAGATAGTTTAGCGGCTCAAATTAAAGTTGATAGTTTAAAAACTGCTCCAACTGCTACCACAGCTACCACAAAAAAATAAGTATACTGCCTTTAGGAGAGCATACTGTTAATCCAATGTTTAAGCACTATAATAATGAATAACGAACAAAATAAACATCAAGATAAACACGATGAATCTTTCAGAGACAGTATCGCTACAATAAATGAGGATGGGAAAAGAGCTTATGTTTATCCAACAAAGCCATTTGGAAAATACTATGATCTGAGAACCTATTTTACCTGGTTTTATTTAATAGTATTTTTCAGTGTCCCGTTCATTAAATACAACGGAGAACCGCTATTTCTATTTAATGTTCCGGAGAAAAAATTCATTTTATTCGGGTCCATTTTTTGGGCTCAGGATTTTTTCATCTTCGGATTGGGGATGTTAATTTTTATCGTCTTCATTGCGCTTTTTACAGTAGTATTTGGCAGGTTGTTCTGTGGATGGGCTTGTCCGCAAACTATCTTCATGGAAATGATTTTCCGAAAAATAGAGTATTGGATCGATGGGGATGCCAACTATCAAAAAGCCCTAAAAAAAGCCCCCTGGAATGCAGACAAAATTAAAAAACGCGTACTCAAATTCTTAGCATTTTACAGTATTTCATTTATCATCGTCTTAACACTTCTCAGCTATGTTATCAGTGTAGATCATGTATTTGCTATCCTTAAAGATATTAGTGAAAATTTAGGATCATTTATTGGCATCATTTTATTCACTACTGTTTTCTTTTTTGTGTATTGGTGGTTCAGAGAACAAGTATGCTTAATTGTATGCCCTTACGGAAGAATGCAAGGCGTTTTGCTCGACAAGAACTCTGTTGTTGTAGCTTATGATTATGTAAGGGGAGAAAACAGACATCATTTCAAAAAAAATGAAGTAAGAACAGGCGGAGATTGTATAGATTGTAATTTATGTGTGAAGGTTTGCCCTACCGGAATTGATATCAGAAACGGTACTCAGCTGGAATGTATCAGTTGTACTGCCTGTATTGATGCCTGCGATCACATGATGGAAAGTGTGGGCATGGAGAAAGGGTTGATTCGCTACGATTCTGAAAACGGGATAAAAAATAAAGTCAAATTAGCCTTCACTACCAGAATGAAAGCCTACTCTGCCGTGTTACTGGTTCTAATTGGCGTTGAAACTACTTTATTAATGACCCGCTCTGACTTTGATGCAACAATTTTGAGAGCAAAAGGAATGTTATATCAGGAGCAACCAAATAATCAGCTAAGTAATTTATTTACGATCAAACTTGTAAATAAAACCCGCGAAGAGATGCCTGTAGATTTAAAAGTAGAGAATTTTAAAGACTACCAGTTACAATTAGTTGGCAAAGAGATCAAGGTAAAACCGGAGGGCATCACAAATGGAGAGTTCTTTGTATATCTGAATAAAAATGATCTAAAAGAAAGAAAAGTAAAATTAGAAATCGGAGTTTATTCTAATGGAAAAAAAATAAAAACAGTTAAAACAAATTTTTTAGGCCCTATTAAGTTTAATAATCATTAAAAATAAATATCATGAATTTTGGAGGAAAAATAGTTATTCTGTATTTAAGCTTTGTAGCTCTCATATTAACCCTTGTATTTAATTGCTATAGTATGGATGTAGATCTGGTTAGTACAGATTATTATGCTCAGGAAATTAATTTCCAGCAAAAGATCAATGCAACGAATAACGAAAAGGATCTGCCAAGTAGTATTACTCATGTGGTAAATGATCAATCTATTATTCTCAGTATAGATTCTGCCTTATTAAGCAAAGATTTTCAAGGAACTGTTACATTTTTCAGACCATCTGATTCCAAAAAAGATGTATCCCTGAAAATGAATTTTGTTAATTATAAACAAGTGATTGATGCCAAAGAGTTGATTCATGGTGCCTATAAACTTCAATTATCCTGGACAAGCAACAAAAAAAACTATTTCAAAGAAGACGTGATCTTCATCAACTAAAAAAACATGGAACTTATTATCGCCGCCATATCATTAGGACTTCTGGGTAGTTTCCATTGTATAGGCATGTGCGGTCCCATTGCTTTAGCTCTTCCTGTTCATCACTACTCTCCCTTAAAAAAGTATTCCGGAATCTTTTTATATAATTTAGGACGTGTTACTACATACACTTTTTTAGGTGTTATTTTTGGCTTGCTGGGGCAATCATTTTTCTTAGGTGGTTTTCAGCAGTTAGTCTCCATTACTATCGGTATACTTCTCTTATTGTCTGTTATTCTTACAAATGTAAAGGCTCTAAATACCTCCAAAAGCCTTGGCTTTATATATTCTTTTATCAATTCTGTCAAACTTCAGTTAGGTCATTTATTCAACAAAAAAGGATTACATTTTTTATTCTTCATTGGATTATTAAACGGCTTACTTCCCTGCGGCTTAGTCTATCTGGGTATTGCAGGAGCCATTGCAACAGGTCACTACATAAAGGGCGCAGAATTCATGTTCTATTTCGGAATTGGAACAGTTCCGGTAATGTATGCCGTGGCATTTTTGGGACAATTTATTACTATAAAATACCGCAATCATATTCGTCAGGCAATGCCTTACATTGTTTCTGTAATGGCTTTAATGCTGATCGTTAGAGGATTGAATTTGGGTATCCCTTATATAAGTCCACAATTTGAAAAAGAAACACACAAAGTATCCTGTTGCGAAAAACCAATCAAAGGAAAAACCATAATTACCTGTTCACCTAAAAAATGCCATTAAACTGATCATATGTTCTGGGAAAAATATTCATATTCACAAATCAAAAGCAAAGTGTTTGAAGCCCTAAGCAGAAACACGAATTACCGTACCGAAAACATTCTAGGGATACCCGGCACATTTCTGGATACAGACATTTTTTACGATGATGCGCCATTTTTAAAAGACGCACCATTTTTATCTACATTAATAGCCAATCCAAATCATATTGGCGTGCACACCTTCGGAGATGAACATGAAGATTTTTTTAAAGGAACACAGGAAATAGAGAAGGATCTTATTAAAATATGTGCGGAAGAAATATTTGCTGCAGAACCCGGTTCATATGATGGTTATGTAGCAAGTGGCGGAACGGAAGCCAACATTGAAGCTCTATGGATCTATCGAAACTATTTCATACAGGAATATCAGGCTAACATTAAGCACATAGCTGTTATCTATTCTTCCGATACCCACTACTCTATTCCAAAGGGATTGGATCTATTAAATCTTACCGGTATTGAAATTAATGTAGATCAAATAACCAGAGAACTATTGATTAAGGATCTGGAATTAAAACTGGAAAAAGCCATTGAAGATGGTTACAAGTATTTTATTGTCAATGTGAATATGTCTACAACCATGTTTGGCTCTGTTGATAATATCAATCAAATCACCACATTACTGAATCTTTTAAAAGTAAACTATAAATTACATGTAGATGGTGCTTATGGAGGATTTATTTATCCCTTCATTAAAACAGATAGTCCATTTACTTTCAAAAACGAAAACATTTCATCCTTCTCAATCGACGGGCATAAAATGCTGCAAGCTCCTTACGGTACAGGTATATTTCTGGTAAGAAAAAATTATTTAAAATATGTATGTACCAATGAAGCAGGATATGTAAAAGGTAAAGATTTTACCCTTTGCGGAAGCCGTTCAGGAGCAAATGCTGTATGCGTGTGGATGATTTTGAGAATTCATGGATCTGCCGGCTGGCGGGTAAAAATGCATCATTTAATAGATCGCACAACATTCATCTGCGACAAATTAAATGAATGGCATATTGCTTATTATCGTAATCCTGATTTGAATATTGTAACCATCAATTCTGAGTATATAAGCCGTAACCTGGCCGAAAAATATCATCTTGTACCGGATAGTCACCACGATCCTTTATGGTATAAAATAGTGGTAATGCCTCACGTTCGTCAGGGGATTATTGATGATTTTTTATCGGAACTACATAACGAACAAGTTAAACTAAAACATCTATAACATGGATCTGGTTTCAAAATACAATGTGCCTGCACCCCGCTATACAAGCTATCCAACTGTTCCTTATTGGGATAATAATCTTGACGAAAGCACCTGGGTCAAACATATAAAAAAATCTTTTATCCAACATAATAAAGACGGCATCAGTTTATATATTCATCTGCCCTTTTGCGAAAGTCTTTGCACCTATTGCGCCTGCAACACCAGAATAACAGTTAATCATCTGGTAGAAAAGCCATATATCGATTCTCTTATTAAGGAATGGCAATTATATCTTCATCAGTTTGACAGTAAGCCGCTCTTAAAAGAAATACATTTAGGTGGCGGAACTCCTACATTTTTCTCTCCACAAAACCTTCATTTTCTTCTCAGTACCATCATTAGCTCCTGTAATGTTAGTGATAACAAAGATTTTAGTTTTGAAGGTCATCCCGGAAATACCACCAGGCAACATCTTCAAACCTTGCACGATCTTGGTTTTAACCGTGTAAGCTTTGGTGTACAGGATTTTGATATGAAAGTACAGGAAACCATAAATCGTTATCAAACATTTGACGAGGTAAAACAAGTTATGGATTGTGCCAGAGAAATAGGATATCAATCCATTAACATTGATCTGGTGTATGGATTACCATATCAAACTCCTCAATCTGTGCATTCCACCATTCAGCAAATTATTTCCTTAAAGCCCGAACGAATTGCCTTTTATAGTTATGCGCATGTTCCATGGTTAAAACCCGGGCAACGAAAATATACTGATAAAGATTTACCACTGGCAGCCGAAAAACGAAAACTCTACGACATCGGCAAAGAACTTTTTGTGAATGCCAATTATACTGATATTGGAATGGATCATTTTGCATTACCGGGTGATGAGCTTTTAACTGCTTTTCATGAAGGAAAGTTGCATCGCAATTTCATGGGTTATACGACTAATCAAACTAAATTATTAATCGGATTAGGATGCTCTTCGATCAGTGATACCTGGGATGCTTTCTCACAAAACATTAAAACAGTAGAAGAATATCAGGCTGCCGTAAATCAGGGGCAATTTCCAATACACAGGGGCCATGTATTAAGTAATGAAGATCTATTAATCCGGCAACATATTTTAAACCTGATGTGTCAGCACGAAAGTGATTTTGGAGATACACTATGTAATCAGGTTATTTTAAATCAAAGTAAGGAACGATTAGCCGAATTACTCTCAGATGATTTGGTAAGTATAGATCATCATAAAGTGATTTTGTCTGAACAAGGCAAACTGTTTTTAAGAAACATCTGTTTGGCATTTGATAAGCGCTATTGGGAAAAACAGCCAAAAACTGCCATTTTTAGCACAACCGCATAAGCTCATGAAAAAAGACATCGAAACGATAGATGACATTCAATTAATGGTAGATACCTTCTATGAAAGAGTAAGACATGATGAATTACTCAGTCCTATATTCAGCGAAAGAATAGAAAACAGATGGCCTGAGCATTTGGAAAAAATGTATCGGTTCTGGCAAACCATTTTACTGGATGTTCACAGCTATTCAGGAACACCCTTCGCTCCGCATGCAGACATGCCTGTTAACGAAATACATTTCACTACCTGGGTCAAATTGTTTACGCACACTGTGGACGAATTATTTTCAGGCCCAATTGCCAATGAGGCAAAACGTCGTGGAACATTAATGGCAGCTATCTTTCATTCAAAGATAAGTTTCATCAATCAACATTCTTTTTAACGACTATACTATTCGATTATCACATAAAATACACACATGATACAACCCGTAAAATTTATTGCCCAAGACAAAACCGAAAAACAATTTGTGGTAGATCTTAGAAAAAGAGTGAATGATTATTTCAAACTTAATCATATCTCTCCAAAAGCAAATGCAAACATGGTGATCAAAACCATTGTTCTGATTAGCTCATACATTATTCCATTTATTATCATTTTACTGGTTCCCATGAATGCTTGGCTGGCACTTGCATTAACGGTTTTGATGGGATTTGGTATTGCCGGTGTTGGCATGGGAGTTATGCACGATGCCTGTCACGGGGCATACTCACAAAAACACTGGGTCAATCATTTACTCTCCGGTACACTGTATCTATTGGGTAGTAATGTATTAAACTGGAAAATACAACATAATGTATTACATCATACTTACACCAATATTTCGGGATTAGACGAAGATATTGATGATAAAGGTCCTATCCGTCTATCAGAAAACAAACCTCTGAAATGGTATCACAAATACCAGTTCATTTATGCATTTGCCTTTTACGGACTCATGACGATTACCATGCTGACCAACGACTTCACCCGATTATTCAAATATCACCAAGCAGGGCTGGTAAAAAGTCAAAATAAAAAAATAGCTCAGGAATTTGTAAAAATGTTGTTCAGAAAAATCATTTATCTTTCTGTCATCATTGGCCTGCCTTTATGGTTGACGGATTATACTATATGGCAGATCCTATTTGGCTTTTTTATGATGCACTGGACTGCCAGTATTATTCTAAGCTTTGTATTCCAGATGGCTCATGTGGTAGAAGGTGCTGAACAACCAATGCCCGAAAGCAATATTCCAAGTGACTGGAGCATTCATCAATTACACACTACTTCTGATTTTGCCCGAAATAACAAATTCATAACCTGGTATGTAGGAGGGCTGAATTTTCAAATAGAACATCATTTATTTCCAAACATCTGTCATATACACTATAAACAATTGGCGCCTATTGTAGAACAAACTGCGAAAGAATATGGCATTTATTATAATCTCAAGCCAAGTTTTAATAGTGCCCTGTTATCCCATATCTATCGGTTAAAAGAATTAGGTAAAATTCCATCACACTAAAAACAATTGTCATGAAAGAATTTATCAGTCATTTGCGTAATCATTATGTTGGAGAGTTGCTAGATGAAAAAAACGTATGCCCTGACCCGGCAGTGCAATTCAATAATTGGCTAAAAGAGGCCTTGGATGCCAAAGTTATGGAACCAAATGCCATGACTCTGGCAACTGCGAGTAAAACAGGTATTCCATCCGTAAGAACTGTTCTTCTCAAAGACGTTGAACCCAAAGGATTCACTTTTTACACAAACTATAATAGTCGAAAAGGAAAAGAGTTAGAAGAAAATCCTCATGCTTCCATTTTATTTTTTTGGCCGGAATTACACCGTCAAGTAAGAATAGACGGCATTGTCTCTCAAATAGATCCGGCAGTTTCAGCCATTTATTTTAAAGAAAGACCCAGAGGCAGTCAGATTTCTGCCTGGGTATCAGCACAAAGCAACGAGGTAGAAAGTAAATCCTACTTAGAAGAAAAATACAAGGAATTCAGCGAAACATATAAGGACAAAGAAATTCCTTTCCCGGCTTTTTGGGGAGGCTACTGTTTAAAACCCTCATCATTTGAGTTCTGGCAGGGACAACCTAACCGCTTGCATGATCGGATCCAATACAATCTTATCCCTGAAAATAACACATGGTCCATTAAACGTCTGGCGCCATAGAACGTTATATAAACAATATACAATTACTGCTTTATCTATACTGCGATTGAAGTGTGTTAATCTGTAAGAAATGGAAAATAAGATTTGCCTATAATACATTATTACTTCCAGATACAGAACATAGCGTTCTTCAAACTATCAACATTTAATGGGTTTAAGGTACATATTTGGATAGCTTAGAGTTGTGTTATTAACAATAAAAAAACGAACATTAAATGATATTCGTTTAAGTTTTTTTAATTAAAAAGGCCCTAAAACAGGGCCTTTTTAATTAAACTTTATCAAAAAGTGACGCTCTGATACACTATCAACATAAATTATAGTTAATCTTTTTTAATCACTTTTTTAGTTATAACACCTTTGATCGAATTGATTTGAATCATATATACCCCATTTGGTGCATCCAAAATACTGATAGTTTCATTGAACTCTTTTGTAATGGTTGAATATACTATTCGACCTACAGCATCATAGACTACTATTTTTGAATTTTCAGCTAATCCGGAAATGTTATATGTTCCATTTGACGGATTAGGATATATTGACACACTATTTATGGTCGTATTTTCTTTTAAACCAACAGTGCTAATATTTACACAAGCACTTGTATCAGAGCAAGAATTTTGTGTAACAATCACTGCATAATTTCCATTTGAAGATGCCGTGAACGATTGGTTAGTTTCACCCGAAATTGGTTGATTTGCGTTGTCGCAATCAATCCATTGATAAGTGGCGCTGTTTTCATTAGCAGTAATTGTTAAGCCGCTTAAATTAGTCGTCACATCAATAGCTTGATTAATGATTAATACAGTAGTTAATGTACTATCGCAACCATTGATTTGCGACTGTAATACATCTACAAATGTACCTGAAGACGTGTAAGTATTTGAACCAATGGTTAATGATTGTCCATTACATAAAGTAACTGTTTGAGAAGCTGCAATGGCAACAGGCTCATTCACAACAATAGATGTAGTCGCAGCACAACTATTAGCATCCGTAACATTATAGGTATAGGTTCCGGCTGTTTCGGCAAATACTCCGGTTCCGGTATATGCACCTGTACCTCCGTTTGCAGTGACAGTTACTGAAGTAGATCCACCGTTACATAATATATTACCGGAAATGGCAGATACACTTATTGCAGTAGGTTCAGAAATGGTTATCACAGTATTGGCCGAACAGCTATTAGCATCACTAACCATATATGTGTAGGTGCCTGCAGTCTCAGTAAATACACCGGTGCCATTTAATGCGCCAGTACCACCATTAGCTGTTACTGTTACTGATGTTGCCCCTCCATTACATAAAATATTTCCTGAAAGAGCAGAAACAGAAATCGCTGATGGTTCGGTAATAGTGATGGTTTGAGTCAGGTTACAACCATTATCATCAGTAACATCTACTGTATAAGAACCTGCACATAATCCATTTTCAGTAAATGCCGTTCCTCCATTAGACCAGTTAAACATATAAGGAGCAGAGCCTCCTGAAGATGTCACGGTAGCAGCTCCATCACACACACCATTGCAGGTTGTATTTGTTTGTGAAATGATAGCCGTTAAAAGAGTTGGTTCAATGATACTTACAGAATTTATAGAAATACAACCATTCGCATCTGTAACTGTAACTGTTTTTACACCTGATGTTTGCGAAGCAACTACAGAAGTAGTAGCTCCGGTAGACCATAAATAAGTATACCCTGCAGTACCACCGATTGCTGTAACCGAAGCCGAACCTGTAGAGCCACCATTACATAATACATTAGACACAGTTGTAGAAGTAGCAAGAGCAGAAGCAGGCTGGGAAACAAAAACGTTGCCAGTTGTTGTACAACTATTTGCGTCGGTAACAGTATAAGATTTAGTTCCGGACGATTGTGAAGTAATAACAGAAGTAGTAGCTCCGGTAGACCATAAGTATGTATAACCTGAAGTTCCACCAGTTGCAGTTACAGTTGCAGCTCCTGTTGAGTTACCAAAACAAGCTACATTTGTTACTGCAGTTGAAGTTCCTAAAGCAGATACGGGTTGTGTTACATTAAATGAGGTAAATGCTGTACATCCGTTGGCATCTGTAGTTGTACATGTCCAATTGCCAGCTGTTAAACCTGTAACTGAAGCTGTTCCATCACCTGTTGGATTACCCGGGGTCCAATTATATATAAATCCGCCGGCTCCACCTGTTGGAACATTAACACTGGCTGCTCCATTTGAACCACCATTGCAGGATACATTTGTTTGTGATGCTGCTGTAAGCGATATTGCTGTTGGTTGTGTTACATTAAATGTTTGAGTTCTTGTGCAAGAATTAGCATCCGTAACGGTACATGACCAAGTACCAGCTGTTAAACCTGTAACTGAAGTTGTTCCGTCACCTGTTGGATTGCCCGGGGTCCAATCATATGTAAAACCGCCTGCTCCACCTGTTGGAACATTAACACTGGCTGCTCCATTTGAACTGCCATTGCAGGATACATTTGTTTGTGACGCTGCTGTAAGCGATATTGCTGTTGGTTGTGTTACATTAAATGTTTGAGTCTTTGTGCAAGAATTAGCATCCGTAACTGTACATGACCAAGTACCAGCTGTTAAACCTGTAACTGAAGCTGTTCCGTCACCTGTTGGATTGCCTGGTGTCCAATTATATGTAAATCCACCTGCTCCACCTGTTGGAACATTAACACTCGCTGCTCCATTTGAACCGCCATTGCAGGATACATTTGTTTGTGACGCTGCTGTAATAGAAATTGCTGTTGGTTGTGTAATATTAACTGAATTGGAAGTAGCTGTACAACCTGCCGAATTTGTAACAAAACAACTATAAGTAGCTGATGATAACCCTGATATACTTGCAGTCCCATCACCTGTTGGATTACCTGGAAGCCAGTCATAACTAAATCCACTACCGCCTGTAGCGCTTACTGATATTGCTCCGTTTGCACCACCATTACAAGATACGTTAGTGGACGACGTAATAGAAACTGTAGGGTTAGGATTTACAGTAATTAACTGAGATGCCGAGTTAGTACTGGTACAACCGGCTAAACTAGTCCCGGTTACATAGTAGGTTGCAGATGTTGAAGGAGCAAAGGCTACGCCATTGGTTACACCTCCTGTCCATGTATAAGTTGAAGCGCCTGTACCGTTTAGTGTGGTTGACTGCCCTTGACATATTGTTGCAGAGCTTGTACTAACTCCAACAGTTGGCAATGGGTTAACTGTAATAACCTGATTTTGACTAACGTAACCAAATGTATAGGTAATAGTATAATTGGTAGGTGAAGACACATAAGGTGCGGTAAACACATTACCGCTTACACCTGTTCCTGAAAATGTACCAGGGTCTCCATAACCCCCTGGAGTTGAGCCAACATTAGCCGGTGTTGCACTTAAAGAACGGCTTTGTCCTGAACAAATCGCAGCGCCTGATGATGTAAATGATAAATTATTATTTTGTCTCAAATATAAATTTATTGATGAAGAACCTCCTGCTGAACAAGCATTTTCTGTGACCTGCACATAAGCATAACCTGTAAAGTTAGGGACATAATTATCTACAGATGCATTATTACCAGAACATAAAGGACCATTCCCTGCGTTATAAAAGACTACACTGGAGGCAGAATTATCCCAGCCCGTTAATTGCGTGGTTATAGGTGCTCCACATGTGCTGATAGCATAGCTTCCTCCATATAACAAAGGCATTGCAAAATACTGACCCGGCCCATAATTAGACCAGGTTGCGAATGTTGTTCCGGAACTGGGCACACCAATCCCGGCATAATAAGTCAAATTACATTGGGATTTTAAATTTAACGTCAATAACAAAACAGTAATAATACTGTATAAATAGTTCTTAAAATTTATCATAAAATAAAAGTTATAAAAAAATAAAGATAGTAAAATAAAAATACCTGACAACGTTAAATTAAAATTTGTTAAGAAAATAAGTATTGTTTTTCAGGTCTTTTCTAAAAACGAGCGGATAGTTAAATTCAGTTTTTAATAACCATTTTGACTGAGTGGGGTTTTTAATGACAGGTAATCTGATTAACCAATTATATATCCGCGTTAATCTGGTGGTTTTTAATCGAAACTTCTTTAATTGTTCCATATATAATACCTCCTGAGAGTTTTCGATAGTTATTTTTGTACCAGTTGCTTTGTCTGGAATAACAAATCCATCTACTACTACATTTAGCTGATAATTAAAAATCAAATACATGAATATATCTGCTTCCGAACTCTTGATTAATAATGAGGGATTATATTTAAAAAAATAGTGGCTGAGAGAAAAATTATAGCTGTTGTTCTTTAACCGGATATATATATCGTATGGAACTATACGATAATTGGAAACATCCGTTGTGTCGTATTTTTTTTCATCTGAAGACTCAATATGAACTCCTCTGACCCAATTAGTAGTTTTAAATGTACTGAAAAGATTGTTTAGTTTAGTTAAACTATCCGGCAAAATGTAATCCCCTTGCCTTATAATACTTAAAATATCTCCTTCTTTTAATTCAGATTCTTTTAACGCAATAAGGCTATTATTGGAGAAATAATGATATTTAAAACTCAC
>JACQAK010000235.1 GCA_016194985.1 Bacteroidota bacterium | reverse complement strand
CTTTATTCTTTTAGCTACTTTGTGAGTATGATCAAGAAGAATATGATAAATATGCAATGCCTTTTCATCCCCGACAGTTTTAGCTAACCTTGTTTTAACTTTACCTAATGCAGGGTTTTTAATAAAGACCATTAATAAACTATCTGATGTCATGTTTTTTATTTTAAGCCACATTACCTGAACAACTTGATCCTGATCCAGCAGTACAACCGAAACAATGTTGGTTTGTCTTTATTCTTCTTTGGTTAATACCATTTATTTCAAAGTTGGATATGTGTTGTCGTTTTTCTTCAACATCAATTTTCATCTCAAGCATTTGATTAAAATCACAATCATAAATAAAACCATTCCAGCTTATAGAAAGAGTATTTCTACACATCACATTTTCAGCTGCAATGGGATTATAGGCATTAATCAATTTTTCCATATAATTATCATAATTGCCACTATTTACAAGAAATTCTAAGAAACGACTTATTGGTAAATTGGTAATCGCAAAGAGGTTATTGAAATCAATATCGTAAAGTGATTTTAGTTTAAGTTTAAATTCTTTTTCTAAGGAGCTCTGATCTGAAGGCAAAAATGCACCTGACGGATTATAAACTAAGTTTAATATTAAGCCTGATTCCTTTTTACTATATCCAACTGAATTAAGCATTCCTAGCGCTTGAATCGATTTTTCAAAAACACCATCACCCCTTTGTGAATCAGTTTTTGAAGCTGTAAAATATGGAAGTGATGAAACAATCTCAACCTTATGTTTTTTGAAAAATTCTGGTAGGTCGTTATACTTTTTATTAGCTACAATAATTGTTAAGTTACATCTAACAATAATTTTCTTTCCAAGAATTGATAACTCTTCTACAAACCACCTAAAATCAGGGTTCATTTCAGGAGCACCTCCAGTTAAATCAACAGTAGTAGCCCCTGAGACTTTGATCGCATCAATGCATAATTGCATGGTCTCACGTGTCATAATCTCCTTTCTGTCCGGCCCGGCATCTACATGACAATGTTTGCATACTTGATTGCACATTTTACCTATATTAACCTGAAATACTTCAAGAGGAATAGGGGTGAGAGGAAATAGATTTTGCTGAATTAATTTTTCTGAAAATTTTGTAAGAGTTGAGTCTTCAAGAAAATCAACTTGACTTTTTGTAGACGATAATTGATGTTTTTGAGATAAAAGAGATTTTGTATTCATTACATTGAAAGTTCTTTGTATTTGTTCATCATTTGTACACCGTGCACTAAGGTAGCACCACCTTTTATAGCTGATGCAACATGGACTGCCTCCATAATTTGTTGCTCATCGCAACCTTTTTCCATTGTATCTGATGTATATGCATCAATACAATATGGACACTGAACGGCATGAGCAACGGCAAGGGCAATTAGTGATTTCTCTCTTGCGGTTAAAGCACCCTCCTTGAATACTTCACCATAATAATCAAAGAATTTTTTGGCCAAATTGGGCTCAAACTCTGAAATATTTCCGAATTTTTTGAGATCCTCCGGATTATAATATGTCTTCATAAGTCAAATTTTTAGCTAAATTAATTTTTTAGCTTCTCATAATATGTCTTAACCCCGACACTTCAAAATTTAGTTGAAAACACAACGATTGCATGTTCTACCTTTTGAGCAAACGCTAACCTTTTTTGTATTTGACATTAGACTGAGTTAATTTTGATAATTTATGCAATTATTAAAGCCAATAATGCAGTATGTCGGCTGCAAGACTAATTGAATTGTTTTTAAATCTTTATTTTGTGATAAACTCCATAGCTATGAAAAAGATAATCGTTAGATTAACTGTAAGTTCTGATTTTATAAGGGTTTTAACCTTTAGAGATAAAAACAACATTAAATTACTTGTTGACTTAAGTTATAACCCAAGCCAAATTATATGATGATACAGAGAGATAATCCGATACACAAAAATACTTGTCTGAAAAGCCCCCAAAAAATTGGGGGCTTTTTTATTGGTAGTTGTAGGAAAACTACTTTTTAAAAACTCTTATACCCCAAATGACAAATAGAACTAGGGAGATTGTAGGGATTTTAATAAAGAGTCGTCGGCTTAAAATTGGCATTACACAAAAAGAATTGGGCGATTTGCTGGGAACAGACAAACAATATGTTTGGAATATAGAGAATGGAAGAATCAATATAACTCTTGATTATTTGGAAAAAATAATACGTGTGCTTAAATGTTCGCCCAAAGATTTTTTTAATATAGATTAATGATAGCATTTACAACCAAATTATTAAGTGACCTTGACTACAATTTGAAATTAATTGAGCAGGAAAATGAAATGCCCTTAAAACGCTCTGAGGAATGTTTTGTGGTTTGCAAAAAAACAATTGAACAGTTAAAAACGTTCATGCTAAAGTATAAATTTAAATCTACAATAGAAGAAATAAAATTCTTTAAAGAAATTAAACCTCAATTTACTTCTAAGCTTGTTTTTTATTTAACGCTTTATAATATTGAAACCAAAAAACCAAATGGTGGTAAGGAAACGTTAAAGAAATATCTCGCAAAAGAATTGGACAAACTTAAAAACTACTTTGATTATAACCTTGATTTTTATAAGTATTACAGAGCGGGAGCAAATTATTTAGATCATAAATATTTTGTTCGAAATAAATACGATATACAACTAACACTCGATGGTCACATTTTTGAAAATGATACTCGTTTCAGTACAACCCATGACTTTAAAGTTGCTAAAATTTTAGCACATGACTTGCTGCAAGTTTATGTTGAAGACGAACTTGCATATCTTGAAAGAAGAGAGCCGAGTTCAAGTTTTCAAGAGTACCCCAGAACTCGCTTGACATGGACAGAAAGCAAAACGTCACTTACTGAATTAATTTATGCCTTGCAATCTCAAGGTGTATTTAATAATAGTCGAGCTGACATAAAGGAAATTGCCGCTTATTTTGAAACTGTTTTTAATATAGAACTTGGGGATTACTATCGCACCTATCTTGAAATTCGTGTTCGAAAAACTGGACGAATTAAATTCTTAAATTTATTGCAAGAGTCGTTAACTAAAAAAATGAACAGTCAAGATGAAAAATAATTCTTTCCCATGTTGGTCTTAACTTGGGAGAAAATTTATTTTTCTAATTGCATTTTTGCCGTCTAAAAAAATAACAGATGGTAACTACAGAAAAAATCGAAATTAAATCCTATTCTAAAAAGGAACTTGCAAACCTCTATGCTATTGGAGTAAGAACCCTCACCACTTGGCTTGAACCATTTCATAAAGAAATTGGGAAAAGGCATGGAAGGTATTATAACCCAAAACAAATAAGGTATATTTTTGATAAACTAGGTTTGCCGGGGGATTAAGAAAACATCTTCTCTTCAGTAAAATTTCTCGTCATTAATTTGTGAACAGTGGAATAAGCTCCAATATGTGCGTTTGGATGCGGTTCTCGGCAAATGCGTCAAGGTAAATTCTAACCTTTGTACTGCTGAATAATATCGAAAAGTGTCAACACGGCTAACCGTCAATGAAATTGGCGGTAGCAACAGCCTGTCAATAGATATCAATATAGTGTAATGAGATGCAACGAGGTTCAACAAGATTGCATATCATTCAATTTCCTTTCAAAATATTCAAAAGTGTTCAAACATTCGGAAAGCAGTATAAATCCTTGGTTGTTCTTTGTGGCATGAAACATTATATCGGTCAGGACAGCATGCTGTCAAGAAGCAAAGGAAAGCACGGCAAACCATTGCACATAATACCTAAAGAACATGTATGAACGTTAAAAATCCGGACACCAATCTTTTTACTTGAGCGAGCTTTACACTATGAAAGAAACAATCATAACTTTCAATAACTGCGATTTTTTACCATTTCGTGCAATTATTACAGTTTTCGGAAGTTGCTAAAAACGCATGTTGGAGATTTGTCAGGACGGATAAAATGAAAAGCAAGTATAAATCATAAAAACAAAATAAAAATGAAAACACAGAATCAGGAAAATTCCAGCAACACTACAACTATGATAAGTATTCCTGCTTGTTCGGCATCTCAGACATTAAAATCCTTGCATATAAATAACATTTCCTGCAAGTACATGGGAATAGATCAGTCAGGACGAATACTTATGCAAATCAATTTCGATCAACAACAAAAGGAATTAATTCGTGAGTTAACAAATTACATGGAAAAATCAGAAGAGCTTGTTGCAGAATTCGCTAAAGCCTTTAATCAAAGTATCGAAAAACTTTGCGCTGAAGCCGAAAAAGAATTGACAGAAAAAATCAAAGCCTTTAAACTTAAACGCAAAAACAGATCAGAAACCGCATTAACGACAACATCAAATGGAGAACAGTAAAAACAATTCTGACAATAAATCCGGTGCGAGTCAGGAAAAAAACAACAACCCTGCAACAAATCCATTAAATGGGTTTGATTTTTCTAAGCTTCTGCAAAACGAAGGAGTAATGGAGTTTTTAAAACACCTCTTATCAGGTGGCGGTGCAATGGCTGCCAATTATTTCCTGTGGATAAAACCAATGCAGGATAAAATAGAAGTGATGAACAAAAAGATTGAAGAGAATGAACGAGAAATAAAAAAACAAGATGAGCGAATTGAAGAGTTGGAAGAAGAGCAAGAAAAACTAACAAAGCAATTGAATCTCAAAGAAAAAGAACAAGAGGAATTGCATGGCGCAAATGGGGAATATTTTTCGATTGATAAAAACAAAAATTTTCCGATGACTAAACAGCGCAGATACCTTGACTAAAATATGCTAACAAAGACAAGAATCATGAACACCAAAAATGAAATTCAGGAACACAGCATTAAAGTGCCTTCGGATATGCTGATTGACATATTTGCCATTCTTTTAAAAGAAGGCTTAAAACACGAAGTGGTACAGGTATTGGAAAATCGTGCAATAGCTGTGCTTTCTGTTGAAATAGACAGCAAGCAATTAAGGCAGTTAAAAGTAATGCAGAATATTCAAAATCTTTTGAATGCTTATAATGACTATCGCTTTTCAGAAAATGAATCATTTAATTGGAGAGAAAACTAATGGAATATTTATGTGAATATTGCAAAAAACCATTTATGCCAAAGCGAACGGATTCGCTATACTGCTCCCATTCGTGCAGGCAGTTGGCTTATGTTTTAAGAAAGGCAAATGGAAAAGTAATTGAGAGTGAAAACTTACAAGGTTTACAGATCACAAAAACAAGTCATCCAAAAAAACAGGAACCGTCAATCAATAAAAATACTGAGAGAAATCCCATTAATGTTTATCCGTCAATCGAAGATGAAAATACATCGAGCGATGCAAATAAATTGACGGATAATATGAATTATCAATCAAATAATGCAGAGATAATCCAGCAATCATCAATAAATCCACCACTGTTGACGGATATTAAATCCATAGTAACTAAAAATGAATTACCCGTCAACCTAAATACTGAGAATAAAAACACTAACAAGAATTTTAATCTAATTCAAAAAAACGCAGAACCTGAATACAAGGAATATACCAGTCGCTGTATTAATGAACTGGATTATCTCCATATAGAACGTGACAATTGGAGCACTTTAGATAAATTTTTTGAAAGCAAAGATGAGGCAGGTATGTGGGTAAGTGAAAGATACAGATGTCTTGTAGAATGTTTGCTTCTGTTTTCGGAAATGAAACTAATAGAACTCGATGATCTCAAAGAAGTTTGTAATGCGCTTACATGTGTAATGCAATCCAAATATTATAAATACCTGCATCCAAGTTATCCCTACATCAGCGAAATTAAAGAATTGCGAGAACGAACTAAATCTAAATGTTTAAAGGAAGGTGCTGCAATATTTATCAAATACAAATTAAGCAAGGAACAAAAACAAAACATGATCCTTGCCCGTATGGAACTATCGCAATTTGTTCCCAAAATAAAATTCAGCGAATTAAAGTTTAGAGAAAATGAAAAATAATTCAATAAAAAAGTAAGTAAAAACAAACAACTAACAGGAAGGAGGGAAATAAAGTGCAGAAATAAATCATAAAAAAAGTCAATGCTTATATTAAATAAATGAAAAGCGACAAACAATGAAACGAACAAAAAAAGCAATTAACATACGTCCCGAAAAGCCCGAAAAATCAGGCTTTCAGGCGTTAATAAAAAGGACTGTAATATGTGGAAGATAAGTGCTAATTTAGAGGTAAAGTTCGGGCAATCCGGGCTTTTTATCAGGTTCTTTGACAAGCTGGGAAACAAAAACATACTTAAGAAATTGAGCCATGATTAAGCGAGTGGATGAAATGAACCCTGAAAGAGCTAAAAATCTTTTGGGCAAAAAAGAAATCTCTGAAGAGAGATTAAAAAAAACGATGGAGCAGGTAAAAGCATTTTGCAAAGTCGCCTATCAGTTGTATTCAAAAACAAATGCAACTGATTTAGAAAACGACAATGTGAGACAACTTTATGCCGAACCACCGGAAGAATTCACTAACGCTGCTTAAAATATTTTTTAAGCATAAAAACTTAAATCATGGAAACAAATCAATTATTTAAAATTTTCGGGAAAGGCAAAAAGCAAATCCGAATAGAAACAAACGACTGTGTAGTTTACACACGCGTATCAAGCGCAAAGCAAATGGATGGACTGAGTTTGGATGTTCAAATGAAAGGCGCAAACGAGTACGTTGAAAAACACAAACTAATTGTAAGAGAATATTTCGGTGGAACTTATGAAAGCGCTGCAAAAGATGAGCGTAAAGAATTTCAACGAATGATTAAGTACCTTAAAACAACAAGGCATAAAATCTCAAAAATTCTTGTTTATAGTTTAGAGCGTTTTTCACGGAATGAAAACTCCATTTGGCTAAGCTCACAATTGCGCAAGTTAGGTACAGAGATCGTATCCGTTACACAACCAATCGATACTACCAATCCTGCCGGAATCATGCAACAAAAAATGCTATTTATTTTTGGTGAATTTGACAACCAATTGAGAAGGCAAAAAAGTATGGCAGGAGTAAAAGAGCATTTGATACAAGGTGAATGGGTAACAGGCCCTCCTGTTGGTTATGATACAGTGAAGCACAATAAGGAGCGAAAAATTGTAGTTAACAATATAGGCTTAATCATTAAAAAAATGTTCTATTGGAAAGCCAAAGAACGAATGCCTAATGTTGAAATACAACAACGCCTTAAAAGCTACGGACTGAATTATTGCCTTCGCAGAATTAGTGAAATACTCGTAAACCCTTTTTATTGTGGCAAAATGGTGCATAAAGCATTGGAAGGCGAAGTAGTAGATGGTAAACACGAAAAAATAGTTTCTGAAGCCATTTTTTTAGAAGCCAACAACATCATGGCTGAAAAGAAACTTGGCCTGCAAACCAAAAAGGAACGCCCTGAGATTGCTTTAAAGCGTTTTCTTAGGTGCAGTAAGTGTAATCAACCAATGAGAGGCTATATCGCAACCAGTTGCGACCTACCTTATTATAAATGCAACACACCAGACTGTAAGTGTAACCGCAATGCAAACGAAGTAAACAATAAGTTTGCGGGAATGTTAGAAGGGTATAAAATTAACGAAGAATATCTTCCCCTTTTAAAAGAGCAGTTATACTTTACCTTTCAGCAACACAACGCAAGCCTTAGGGATGGTGAGGAGAAAATTAAATCTCAATTGACGGATATCGGTCAAAAACTCGAAAGACTGGAGGAGCGTTTTATACTGGAAGAATTGACCGTTGAGCTTTATAATAAGTACAAAGCCAAATTTGAGAAGGAAACCGAAGAATTAGAGGCACAACAAGCGAATAATAAAATAGAGATGTCGAAACTGGAAGATTACATTACCGTTAGCCTCGAGTTCGCCTGTAACCTTCGTGAAATGTGGCAACAGGGCGATTATACGCAACGCCAAGAACTACAAAATGCCCTATTTGAAGGCGGAATCATGTATGACCGCCAAGATGACGAATGTCGAAGTAAAGGAGATAATGAATTTGTTACCGAAATTGCCCGATTATCAGGCAGTTTTGGTAACTTTACCTCCGATAATAATAAAAATTTATCACTAACTTCGGTTCACGCAGTTCGAGCGTAGTCGAGAAGCGTTCTTCAAATTCCCTTTTGGTTCTCGACTACGCCCGAACTGACAGATATTCTAAACTATGGGGTTAAAAACTAATACGTTTGATGAATGGCGTTCACGCAATTAACGCCATCCATTGCTGCACTCACAATACCTCCTGCATAACCAGCACCTTCGGCACAAGGGTACAGGTTTTTTAGTTGCACATGTTGCAACGTGAATTTATCCCGTGGAATACGAACTGGCGTTGACGTACGAGATTCAACCCCAACAATAATAGCCTCATTACTCACATAGCCTCGCATTTTATTATTAAATGCTTTGAAGCCCTGTTGTAAGGTTGTTCCAATCATTTTTCCTAATACATCATTCATTTGCACCGATTGCGTTCCCGGTTGATACGAACACTCAATTAATTTAGAGCTTACTTTATTGTTTACGAAATCCTGTAAATTTTGCGCAGGTGCTGTTTGTGTTTTACCTCCCATTTGCCATGCTTTATGCTCGATTTCTCTTTGTAATTGTAATCCAGCTAAGGCACCATGTTTTTTGTAAGGCTCAAAATCTATCATCTCTAAGCCAACCACAATGCCACTGTTAGCATAGGGATTATTTCGCTTAGACGGGCTCCAGCCATTGGTAACAACCTCATCTTGTGCCGTAGCACATGGTGCAATGATGCCTCCCGGACACATACAAAACGAATAGACACCATGACCCTGAACCTGATGCACTAAACTATAAGAAGACGCAGGCAAATAAGAACGTTTAGAAACAACTTCATCATGTGAATGACAACTATATTGAATTTTATCAATAAACTCCTGAGGATGCTCTACACGAACGCCTAAAGCAAAAGGTTTGGCTTCAATAGCTATTTTCTTTTTAGCCAATAATTCATAAATATCCCGTGCTGAATGTCCTGTTGCTAATATCAAGTGCGAGCAATGATGTTCAATTTCTTGCTTCTCGACTACCCGCCAGTTGTCGGGCACAGCGCTCGAAGTAACAGAAGTTAATCGCTCAATAATGACAGATGAAATTTCATTAATATTATACTTGATGTCAACTAATTTCGAATGAAAATGAATTTCGCCACCATGCTTTAAAATAGTTTCGCGCATGTTGGAAATAATATTTGGCAATTTATTAGTTCCGATATGTGGATGTGCGTCTACTAAAATCACATCATCAGCTCCATGAAACACAAAGGTTTTTAAAATATGTTCAATATCGCCTCGTTTACTCGAACGTGTGTACAGCTTACCATCACTATAGGTTCCTGCCCCACCCTCTCCAAAACAATAATTACTTTCCGGATTAACAATATGCTCTTTATTAATAGCTGCCAAATCTCTGCGACGTGCCTGCACATCTTTGCCTCTTTCAAATACTATTGGCTTAATGCCAATTTCCAAACATCGCAAGGCGGCATATAAGCCCGCCGGCCCGGCTCCAATGATCGTAATGGATTTCTTAGCATTCGACACATCGTGGTATTGAATCCCCAAATCATCATCCGTCACGGGTTCATTGATCCAAACCGCTAATCTTAAATTGACTTTGATATTTCGTGAACGCGCATCAATACTACGGCGCAAAGGTTTAATGAAAAATGTATCGGTTGATTTCAAAGATAATTGCGCAGCAACTTCTTCCTTTAATAATTGCTCATCATAAGCAATGTGAGCCGCAATGGCTAAGTTCAGTTCTTTCTTCATAATGGAAGATGTTTATTCTTCAGGTTAATGCTGCAAAAGTACAAAATAGTTGAATACTTCTATGCCATCATTTGTTCAACGGTTATACTGTTATCTACTACTTCGTTCGAGTATTCGTTTTCAATGAGCTGTTCATTCGTAATAAATGTATTGATCAACATTTTTTTTGTACCTGATGTTTTTCTAAATTCCGCTGTTCGGTGTTTGATGTGTTGAGCATATGATTTTGTGATCTCAAAATGATCTTCATAGAACTTGCATTCACATAAATTGATAGCGGCATCTTTTCTGTCAATCAATAAATCAATTTGAAAACCGGGCTTGTTTTTTGTTCCTTTGCTTGCAAAATGTGCGGTTTCAGAATACACATTTTTTATTCCTAAAATACTTTTTATTTCAGTAACATGTTTCATACATAGCGTTTCAAAAGCAAAACCTTGCCAAATTTTGTATCGTTGCGAATTAGCTATAATTGGCCAAATAGAACTTTCTTTTTTTTCGTTTCCCTTCATAAAGCGATGATAAAACACAGAGAACTCATCCAATAAGCGATAAACCATCCCTCGCTTTATTTTACCGAAAGGTATTGTTTCTATCACAAAATCAGAAACAATCAGATCGTTTATCGCTCTTGTAAAAGGACCTCCTGCTGCTACTTTTGATTTTTTAATAAGTTCTTCCCGCGTTAGCCCTCCATGCGCCATGGCCAAAGCTTCAACAATTGCTTCATGATTCTCATGCCCGGTAAATAATGCTTTATATAAATTATTATACTCATACTTTAACACGCCCGTATCACTAAAACATAATCTTTCAATTGCTTTCACAGGGCTCTCACTTCTTTTGAGTTGCTCCAAATAATAAGGCAACCCGCCAATAGTCATGTACACTTGTGCAATTCCTGTGCTGGTATAATTAATGCTTTTTGACTCCAAAAACTGGCGGGTTTCGGCCAACGTAAATGGTTTCAAATGAATAGGAATAGTAACTCTGTTATGAAATCCGCCCTTATCGTTAATGATTTTTTGTGTTATCCATGATGTTGCCGAACCACATACTACTAAGATAAAGTGCTTTTCCTGCGACAGGTAATCATTCCATAAATGTGCCAATAGCTGCAAAAAATTTGATTTTGCCGTAACCATCCAGGGTAATTCATCAATAAACAGAACTTGTTTTTTAGTTTTTGGCAGTGTTTGTAAATAGCGTTTTAAAAGTGTAAAAACATCTTGCCAGCCAGTGATTTTTCCTATAAGTAATTTATGACTGGCCTGTTCTTCTATTTTTTGAACAACGTTATTAATTTGGGCTTGCAGGTTAGCATGTTGAATCCCTGTAACCGAAAAGCATATGTTTTTTTGATAAATCTGTCTTATTAAATAGGTTTTACCAACCCTTCTTCGCCCTGTTACAGCTATAAAAGAAGAAGCTTTTAACGTTAATGCGTCTTGCATTGCCTGAATTTGTTCCTGTCGGCCAATCATTTATAAATGTATTTATATATCAAATATACATAGATAAATACAAATAAAAAAATTATAATTGTACTTATCTTAATTTTTTTGGACTTAAATACACTTATAGTTTCCCCTGAGGAAAAGCTAAACCCTTAGAAGGTTTCACGGATTATATATAAAATATCTACCCCTCAAAGGTGACCGAAAAAATAACCATCTTGGAATTTATTTTATCGATACTGTGTGTAAATATATTATTGAGCGGTTGTATCAGGTTTTTTGTGCCTTGCAAGACTTTTACTTCAAGTCCCAGCTTAAAATATTGCAGATAAAAATCGACGCCTGCCCCTCCACTGTAAAAAAAGTCGTCCCGTTTCAACTGTACTGCATCATCTAATTCATTAGCGCCTCCAACGGCCTGGCCTTTCTTTTTAGAGACCAGATCCAGCGTGTAGCCTCCTCCAAATATCACATAAGCTCCAAAGTTATCCAACCGCTTGGACTGTAATTTCAGCTCAACCGGCAAAATAATAAATGTGGATTCTACGCTTTTTTTATAAAGCTTTGTGCTATCCCGGTTGGCATTTTGCAACGTATACTCTAAACTGCGGGATGCAAAGCTGATATTGGGTGTAATACGTAACCGTAAATATTCGTGTAACCTGAAATCTGAGATAATTCCAAGGGCAAACCCGGGATCTGATTTGGTGTAAATGGTTTTCATTCCATAAGTAACACCCCCGATGACTGTATCCGGAAACGCCGAATTTTTTACGGTGTGTATTCTGAAATCAGTTCTGTTATAAGCCAAAGCAAAACCAAAGTGCATTTTGTTCTTATAAAACTTAGGCAAGTTAACGCCGCTTTCCTCTTTGTGTTGAGAAAATGCCTGTTGGCACAACAAGCTAAAAAACAGTATATATAAAAATTGTTTCAAGAGTTGTTAAGAAAACGTGTTTTGCAATCGTTTAGTATACTATGTATTGGGTTGTTCCTGATTATTTTCTTCTAAAACAATATTATTAGCCTCCATTTTCGGCTTTGGTTTAAAAAAGGCACTTTGAAATACCAGTATAATCCCTACTCCAAAGGATATGGCCATATCCGCAAAATTGAAAATTGCATTAAAAAATTCGAAATGCTCTCCTCCCCAAATTGGGAACCATGTGGGGAAATTGCCTTCATAAATGGGAAAATAAAACATGTCTACTACATGCCCTTGCAGGAAGCCGGCATAGCCCCCACCTGCAGGCATAAATTCTGCCACCTGATATTCTGTGCTTTCGCCAAATAACAATCCGTAAAAGGCCGAATCCAGGATATTTCCAAGAGCTCCTGCCAGGATCAGGGATACACAAATGATAAAGCCTTTGTGCTCACCTTCATTCACTATTTTTTTAATGTAAAAAGCGCCGGCAAATACGGCAATGATCCGGAACAAGCTAAGCGCCAGCTTTCCGTAATTTCCTCCAAATTCAAGCCCCCAGGCCATTCCG
>JACQAK010000234.1 GCA_016194985.1 Bacteroidota bacterium | reverse complement strand
GGTAGGGGAAGGAGTTATTTAACATTCTTTAGTTCATAGTTTCTTACGGCTTTAGCCAAATTCTGGGCTATCTGTATTAACTTTAAACTTCAATTTATGTGGTTGATAATTTATAACTCAACACTCAACACTCATAACTAAAATAAGTATGTCAAAAATTAAAGTTGGAATTCTATTTGGTGGCCGTTCGAAAGAACGTGAAATTTCTTTTGCAGGTGGAAGAACCGTTTATGATAATTTAAATAAATCTATTTTCGAAGCAATTCCTTTATTTGTAGATTCCTTTGGAAATTTTGTGTTGTTAGATTGGAACTTTGTTTACAAAGGAACGATCAGAGATTTCTACCCTCCGGTTGAATTTATTCCTGCTAATAATACCGACTTCCAATATTATGCAGAGAATTTAGGAGCGTTAACCATTCACCAACAGGACGAATTAATTTCTAAGATTGGAAAAAAAGTTCAGGCACATGAATTAGCCTCTTTAATAGATTTTGCGTTTTTAGCATTACACGGACCCTATGGCGAAGACGGTCGTATACAAGGACTTTTAGAGTATTTACATATTCCATATTCAGGCAGTGGTATTTTACCAAGTGCCATTGGAATTGACAAAAGCGTTCAGAAAAAATTAATGGTAAATGCAGGATTTAATAGTCCAAAATTCTTTACTATCAATAGAACCGATTGGATCAATGGAAATGTAAAAGGACTATGGGAAAAAGCGAAAGAAGAGATCGGATTCCCAATGGTGATTAAACCTGCTAATCAGGGATCTTCTATTGGCATTTCAATTTTTAATGAAGATAGTAATTATAACTTCATGGCGGCAGTAGAGAAAGCGTTCTTTACAAAATGGCTGGATTCTGCAGAGTGGAAAAAACTATCAGAAAAGGAACAAATAGAGTATGTACGTTCATTATCTGATATTCGCGAAGGAATTGGAATGCCTATAAAAATAGATTTAGGCCTTGCGAATTTAGATAAGAATAACAACGAACAAATTATTTTCTACAACCAATACGAATTGATTTCTTTCTTAAATAACCATTGCGATAAAACCGAAGGCTTTGTATTAGAAGCACTCGATGGAGAAAGCACGGTAATGATTGAGGGCTTTATTGAAGGGAAAGAATTTTCTTGTATTGTTTTAGAAGATACCGATTCAAATGGTCAGGCTATTGCATTGCCTCCTACAGAGATCAGAAAAGGAAAAGAATTATTTGATTACCGTAGTAAATATTTACCGGGCTTGTCAAGAAAGATTACGCCAATCGAAGCTACCGACGAACAGATCAATGCAATCAGGAAAGAATGCGAGCGTTTGTTCTCCGAATTATGTTTTGATGTATATGCCCGTATAGATGGTTTTTTGAGCAATGACGGAAAAGTATTTTTAAATGATCCGAATACCACTTCCGGGATGATGCCATCATCATTCTTCTTTCATCAGGCAGCAGAAATAGGACTAACACCTTCTCAGTTCTTAACATATATCATTCGTACATCCTTAAGTAAACGAATCAAAAATAGTAAAGGAGCATCAGTATACGAACCGTTATTGAATAAACTGGATACGTTTTTACATAACGAAAAAAATGCGGTCAATAATAAAATTCCTGTAGCAGTTATATTGGGAGGCTATTCTTCTGAGCGCCATATCTCCGTTGAAAGCGGCAGGAATATTTTCGAGAAACTGGCATCCTCCGAAAAATATGCGCCAATACCGGTATTTTTAACAGGAGATAATGCTCATCATTTAATGTATCAAATCCCCATCAATGCCCTCTTAAAGGATAATGCAGATGACATTAAAGATAAGGTCAATAATTGGAAAATACACCCGGTAGTAAAGCACATTATAGAAGAATGTAAAACTATTACCGATAAATATGGGTCTCCGAATAATTTAATAGCCCCGAAATCATTAAGCTATGATGATTTATCCAAAGAAGTGAAGCAGGTGTTTATTGCCTTGCATGGTCGCCCGGGTGAAGATGGAGCCGTACAGGAGCAGCTGGAGAAAGTAGGGTTAACCTATAACGGTTCCGGTAAAGAGAGCTCTTCTATTACCATTGATAAATTCAGAACCAACGAAATTTTAATGAAGCATGGCTTTTTAGCTGCTAAGCATTGTTTGATTACCAATAACGATTGGAAGAACAATAAAGAAAAAATAAGACAAACGCTTCAAAATGAGTATGTCTACCCTTTGATTGCAAAACCTGTAGATGACGGCTGTAGTAGTGCTGTGAAGAAAATAAAAAACTTTGAGGAATTTGAAGCATTTGCAACGCTGATATTCAGACCAACAGAAGAGTTTGATGTTAAAGCCGCTGAAACCCTTCATATTAAACCGAAGGAAGAATTTCCTCAAAAACAGGTGATATTGGTGGAGGAGCTGATTGGTAAAAACGGCGCCAGACATTTTCTGGAAATTACGGGCGGAATGTTAACCAGGTTTAATGCCAAGGGTGAGATTGAGTATGAAGTATTCGAAGCGTCAGAAGCGTTGGCAGAAGGTGATATATTGAGTCTGGAAGAAAAATTCCTGGCTGGTCAGGGACAAAATATTACGCCGGCACGTTATTCTCGCGACGAAAAAGAACGACAACTCATTTCCAATAAAGTAAAGGAAACATTAGGAGCTGCCGCCAGAGTATTGAATATTGTTGGATATTGCCGTATTGATGCCTTTGTAAGGATCTTTGATGTGGATCATGTAGAAATTATCTTTATAGAGGTCAACTCCTTACCGGGAATGACACCTGCAACCTGCATTTATCATCAGGCAGCAATTAATGGATATAAACCCTATAGTTTTATTGATCGAATTTTGGACTTTGGAGCACAAAAAACAGCCCCGGTTTTAACGGAATAGTCAGGTGATTTTTAACCGCATGTATTTTTTAAATCAAAATATTGATTTTCAATTAGTTAAAAATAAAATTAACCTTTAATTAACGTGCTGTTCACACGTTAAGAACATGTTTCGAACAAATATTGGTGTTCAAAACTGTGGCATTCGTCTAATAAG
>JACQAK010000233.1 GCA_016194985.1 Bacteroidota bacterium | reverse complement strand
CGGTTCCTGTAAATATGTGGTTTGTTATTCAGGTAAACGACTCTTTAGATCAAATGGTGTATTTTAAACGTTATCCAATCCAATGGAGTGGATATGACAATAACAATAGGAAACATATGACTTATGGACTGATTACCGGAAATTTACCTGTGAAAGCTAAAAAAATAGTATGTTTCTTCTGGAACATAGAAAAACAGCCATTGAGTATCAAGGTAAATTCATTGAAAATCTGTCAGATAGATGGAAAAGGCGTAGAGTATGAGGCGCCTGATATTAAGTAAAAAGCGATAGTTTTAAGAACCCTTTTCTTAAAAACTGATGGTTTATTTCTTAATCCAATTTAAAATCATTTTTTATCTTAGTACATTAATACTGAAAAGATACAACACTTTATGTCAAAGCAAGCTAATCATAAATCTACCGGCTCAGCGCCATCTAATTCTAACATTTACGATACTTATATAAAGGGTAAAGAGATTTACTATTTATTGGGAATTATTTCTCTGGTTTGTTATGTTGTATTTAGTGATTTTATAAGCCTCAAGAAAGTATACTTATTCAGAGATATAGGAAGTGATTCTTTGAATATTTATTTTCCCTGGTTAGCAGGCACCTCTGATTATTTGAAAAATGAATCAAGTTTGGGTTGGTCTTTTTCACAAGGGATGGGGCAAAATTTATTTCCTCTATGGATAGGGGATATATTTTCTAATTTTCTGACATATTTCGATAAATCTAAAATTCCTTATGGATTGGTATTTATGGAAATAACGAAGATTTTTTTAGCAGGATTTATCTTTTATAAATTTTTGAAAGAAATTAAATTATCTAATTTTTCGAATCTTTTGTTTTCGTTTTTATACGCTTTTTCAGGATTTATCATTTTGGGAGGCTGCTGGACTGTTTTTTCACTGGAGGCTGTATATGCCGCATTGATTCTTTATGGTTTCGAAAGATGGCTTAATCATGGTAAATTTTTATGGCTGGTGACAGGCATTACACTAATGGCCTTTTTGCAGCCATTCTTCCTGTTTATGTATACTATTTTGCTGGCAGCCTACGCTATCGTTCGTTATCATGATGTTCATGAGAAAAACAATAAACAATTCTTCCTGTTTACTGCTAAAACTGTTGGATTGGCAACAGTAGCTGTTTTTATGAGCTCATACCAGTTGTTTGCTGATTTGTTACAGTATACAGAAAGTCCACGTGTAGGAGGAGAGGCCAGCTTATTTGCACGTTTACAAAAACAAGGTATGTTCGATCCGGCAGATGATGTATTAAGATTTACAACCGTATTCAGAAGCTTCGGGAGTGATATGTTGGGAACAGGTAATAATTTTAAAGGTTGGCAAAATTATCTGGAGGCTCCTTTATTTTATTGTGGTATTTTTTGTTTGGTGGCTTTCCCTCAATTCTTTAGTTCCTTAAACAAACGTCAAAAATATTTTTATGGAGTATTAACGTTTGTATTCTGTTTGCCGATTATTTTCCCGTATTTCCGTTATGCATTCTGGGCATTTTCAGGAGATTATTTCAGAACCTTTTCATTGGTTATTATTTTCTTTATGGTAATGTTCTCTGCCAGAGCAATCAGTTATATTGAGCAGCAAGGAAAGCTGAATAAGGTTGTTTTAGTGGGCACTGTGTTATTCTTGTTGTTTTTATTATACACTCCGGCTGCTCAATTCAAGGGAGCGATCAATACCAGTTTACGTTCGTTTGCAACCTTTTTATTGTTTGCTTATGCTGCTTTATTGTTTGGTTTAAGTCAAAGAACATCCATCAGGCACATGTCCAAGGTATTATTAATTGTCGTGTGTGTGGTTGAGGTGATGTATTTCTCAAGTATTACGGTTAATAAGAGAGATGTGGTAACGCAACAGATACTGAACGAAAAGGTGGGCTATAATGATTATACAGTTGAAGCTATCAGTTATTTAAAGCAAACAGATAAAGATTTTTACAGGGTAAATAAAGATTACAGCTCAGGATTGGCAATACATTCCAGTATCAATGATGCTAAAGTGCAGGGGTTTTACGGTACGCCTTCTTATTTTTCATTCAACCAAAAAAATTATATCAAATTTTTAGGAGATCTGAATGTGATTGATGTTAAGGATGAAAATTCTACACGATGGGCAAAAGGGCTAGGAGATAGACCTATCTTATTTTCTTTGGCCAGCGGAAAATACTGGCTTTCAAAACGAACCGATAATGCCGTTCAGGGAATGGGCTTTGATTCTATCAATAAATTTGGAGATGTAAAGGTGTATAAAAATAAATATGCGCTGCCTTTTGGATTTACATATGATAAAGGTATTGGGGAAGATGAGTTTAAGAAATTATCGCCCGGGCAAAAAGATTTTTGTTTGTTAAGAGCTTGTGTGATTGGTAATGAAGACAAAACTACTTTTGCAGGAGTAAGATCATTTAATGTTGCAGATACAACAGCTCCGGTTTCATTTGATAATTACTTGACGTATGTTAATGAGTTGAAAAAAGAAAATTTTAAGATTAGTAAATTTTCAGAAAATAATATCATAGGAGATGTTAATACGGCTGATCCAAAAATCCTGTTCTTTTCTATACCTTTTGATGAAGGCTGGAAAGCTACGTTGAACGGAAAAGAAGTTAAATTGTATAGATTAAACTGCGGTTTAACAGGGTTGTTAACCGAGAAAGGGAAGAATACGGTTGAATTAACATTTGTTCCCCGATTTAAAAAGATAGGAACACTTGTTTCCTTGATTTCTTTGCTTGTATTTGCTGGATTATTGGCACTGAATTATTTCAGAAACAAACCAAAAACTAATATTCAGGAATAATGAACATATTAGTTACAGGAGGAAATGGTTTTATCGGTAAGAATATTAAAGAATCTTACCTTTCTCAAAAATATAAGATTGTTGCACCTTCGCGTCAGGAACTGGATTGTAGTAATGATAAAAATGTAGAAGATTATTTTAAAAAGAATTCGTTTGATGTGGTGATTCATTCGGCAGCCAAGGCTGGTCATCGTAATGCTGCCGATACAAGTAACTTATTTTTAACAAATTCGCGTATGATGTTTAATTTATTGAAACATCAGAATAGTT
>JACQAK010000225.1 GCA_016194985.1 Bacteroidota bacterium | reverse complement strand
TGGCTAAAAAACGCTCCAGTTTCGGGAAATTACCTCCAATGGGGAAATGTCCTTTTTTCATTTTCTCAACTTTAAAACCGGCTTTCTCCAACATGGATTTTATTTTACTTTGATAATAGATGTTAGCAATGTAGCAATCAGGGCCATCTGTACAATGGTGCGGGAAATTGTTCCAGGATAAATACGTCCAGCCATCCTTTTTGAAATTCTTGACATGCAAAGCCCAATTGCCTTTGGATGAGCCACCTAGTTTGTTTTTGAAAATCTCAAATAACAAACGTAATCTGAAATAGAGTTGTATGCGTATCCAGTAATTAAAAGAGCCTTTAGCATATAACATTACAATAAATTCTCCGTTTGGCTTTAAAACTCTGTTCACTTCATGAAACGTTTGTTGTGTGTTAGTGGTGTGATGCAATACACCGTGAGAATATACTATATCAAACTGATTATCCTGTAAATTCAATGCTTCGGCATTTCCTTGTACAATAGTTCCTTTCAAACCTAAATGCTCAAAGTGAATTTTGGTAGCATAAACAGCTTCAGCGGTTAAGTCTACACCGGTGTATGATTTGGCATGTTCTGCCCAACGAGTGGCATCAGCACCAATTCCAAGGCCAATTTCAAGCACGTCTTTTCCGGTGGCAGATTTCCAGTCGATATAAGTATCCAGATGATGAGTTTTCTTATATCTGAAATCACGGTAATATTTATAAAATTCTTTGGATGGAAATTTAGCGTCCACAAATTGTTTCCCGCATAAATTACTGTTCCAGAAATCCTCTACTTGTTTTAAATCTATTGTTTGTTCAGTGCTCATGATTAATCACGGTATTAAAAACAACGGTGTATTTGTCCACCATTTTTTCTTCAGTAAAATTATCCAAATATAGCCGGCGGCTTTCTTGCCCCATTTGTTCCCTAAGTTCCGAATTTTCCAGTAATAATTTCAATTTTTCGGCAATCTTTTCCGGCTTTCCGGCTTCGACAATAAACCCATTTTTAGTATCTATGACGGATTCGATAATAGCGCCGCGATCTGTTGATATGATTGGCAAAGCGGCCGCCATGGCTTCTACAATTGCCCATGGATGCCCTTCCGGTTCTCTGGGCGGAAACACAAAAATATCGGCTTCCGATAAAAATTTGAATTTTTCTTCCCCACTTTTAGGAGAAAAAATGGAGATGGGTAAATGGTTATCTTCCATTAATTTCAGGCATCGTTCCTTCACATCTTCTGCGTACCAGGCTCCCACAAAGTTTACTGAAAATGGATGTGACGGTTTTTGTTGATGAATAATATTAATAGCATTAAACACATCTTCCACGCCTTTGGATGCTAATAAGTTTGAAAAATATAAGATTTTTATGGCATCTGCAGGATCTTTTTGCTTTTTTGGAATATAATAATTGCCTCCATTTGGTATCACAAAAACAGCATCGTCTTTAAAATAATCTTTGAATAAATACTTTAAATTGTTTCCCAATACAATCACTCCTTTAGTGGTTGATATGGTGCGTTTAAAATAATAACGCATGAAACCGGATGATCTGGAAAGCCAGTTATTAATGTCGCTACCTCTTAACTGAATAATTACTTTTTTGCGAAACAGAAATGCCAAAAAGATAAATGCAGAATCTTTAATGAAACCTGTGCTTGTTTGGCTAATGGGAACCAAAACCAAATCGGGTTTGCGTTTTATCAAAAGATTTAGCATGACAACATAAACAGAAATATTTCTTTTAAACTTTGCGAAATTCCATTTGCCAAACGAGGATATTGCATCATTGATTTTAGTATCAACATGTATTAATTCAAACCGGTTTTTTAAATCTGATTTTAATAATATGTCAGTGGCAATGGAAGGCCCCATATATGGTGGCGGTAGTTTTCCCAGGATCATTATTTTTTTTCGGTTCATAACGATTCTTGTAAAACAGATTTAGGTAAGGACAGATAACAAATAACGGTATAAATGATATATAGCATGGGGGCGTAGAGAGTGGGGCAGGTACTAACGGAGTACATGAACAGTACCATAAATGTTGCCAGTACTAAAAAATAATCGCTTGATACCAGTATCCTTAAACGCAAAATAATATTTATCAAAATCAGAAGGTAGACCAGTAAGCCTAAGAACCCTGTATAAAACAGGATTCTGATAAAGTCATTGTGAGAACCGGTTCCTACATAGGGGTATGTTTCCGTTATCATCAAAGGCATTCCGAGCATTTGTGCGGGTACTGAAAATTCAGAGTATTCTTCCAGCATCATTTTCCACCGTCCAACTCTTCCATGTAATAACCGTTCATTTTCTTTTGTGCCTTCATATACGGCTATATCTGTTTTAACCAAAGGTGCGATCTTTTCTTCGATGGTGCTTGAGCCAAAGAAATAAGCCATACAGGCAATGACACTTATTAGAATAATGCCGGCTGTTTTATTGGATTTTAAATTAAACAACACAAATAAAGCCAGTATCACAATAAATACACCATAACTGGCCGTGTGGCTGATTTTAAATAAGCATGCTAATGACAGGATAATAGCAATGGCAATGTTTCTATTCATTTTTATCATAGAGGAGAGATCTTTATTTCTTAAATAAAAATAACAGATAATTAAAAAGCCCAAAGACATATAAATTGCGTAATTCATAACATCCCCATAGCTTCCCTGAATCCTTTCAAGACTTCTTGTTTTTAAAACCTTAACAGGATTAACGAAAATTTCAAACAAAAAGATGGCGATCACGAAAAAGGATGAATAAATAAAGGTTTGCAGAACACCATCCAGATCTTTTCTTGAACGGATGAGTAGCCTTAGAAAAAAGAACAAATAGACAGGCATCGTTAATTTAAGAAGGTATTCCAGAAATGTTTTTGAAAGGGGATCAAAAATGAACATAAAAAATAAAGAGATCAGCATAAGCACAGTCCATGCACCAAATAAAAAATCAAAGATGGATTTGTCCTTTTTTTTATAGACAATAATTGCTGTGATCGATAAAACGGGCGTAGCAATTCCTACAAAATACAAAGGAGACAATAAGGGAGAAATGTTTTTTAAATAATAAAAGTTGTCGACGATGGGTCTAACTAATACCAAAATAACAAACCACTTTAAGTGCCATGGTAATGCTGATATCCAGATTTTCCAGTCTTTATAACTCATGATTAGGTATTAACACTGTCTAATATTTTTTGTGCGATGGTGTCGTAGGATAAATTCTTTGAGTTTTGTACAGAGAGTAAATGCCGGTCTTTAGGAGAATTACTTAAAGAGGTTACAACATTTTTAATAACGGAGTTAAATGTTTCTTTTTGGAAGAACCATCCGTTGACTCCTTCATTAATTAAATGGTTAACGCTTGGTTTGTCTTCCAAAATTACCGGCAGGCCTGTTCCCATTGCTTCCTGTATGGAAATGGCTGCTTTTAACCAGATACCGGCATCCGCAGCGCAGTACATCTTTCTGATTTCAGAAGCATTCATAAACGGGAAACATTTGAATTTATCCGGATCAGGTTGTTGTTGAATAAATGCTTTTAATTCCTGTTCGTAGGCATCACCTAAAAAGCCAATGATGATATAACTCACTTTTTGTCCCTTTGTATTTAAGTGAGAAATGAGTTCAATAATTTGTTCAATGTTTTTTCGCTTATTCACTCTGGTAGAAGTGATGATGACAATTTCATCATTTGTAAAATGTAATTCTTTCCGAATGGCATTTCTGTCTTCCTGTTTAAAGTAATACTCGTCAGGATCGTATCCTAAGTTCAACATTACTTTTTTTGCATCAAATGATTTTTTGTCTTTATCATTTAAAAAGTCGTGAAAGAGTTGGTTGGTCTCCGGAATATTTAAAACGAGTTTATCACCATACTTGATGGCTCTTTTGTATAATGGATGCTTAATGGACGAATAGCCCAGTTCGTGAATTAATGTTTTTACTTTTTGTTTGAAGGTTCCTCTGTCCAGATATTCTTTAGCATCACCATATACCGACACTATTTTTACCTTTCCGTAAAACTGTTTATTCAGTAATGCCATCGGAAATATTTTGGCTACTCCTAAAAGCACCAATACATCGGGTTCGAATGCATTTACCGCTTTTTTTAAACCAAATGGTAAGGCTTTGGATTTATAGGATAGGGAAGGTAAGCGGAGAATTTCGTACCCATATTTTGGATCGGTGGAACTGCCTGTTGTGTAACTTAACTGATTAATACTTCCTCCTAAATTCACAGATGCGGCAGAGGTAAATACCTTTACCACATGTCCGAGTCTTGCATAAGCTTTTGCCAGATGCACTTCCTGATAGCCTATTTCAGGCATATAATGCGCGGATATGATGCCGATTCTCATTGTTTGGCAAAAAAATCTTTGATAGTGGAAACCACGTATTCTATTTCTTCTTTTCTTAATTCAGGATACATGGGTAATGATAAAATCTCTGATTGATACTGATATGATATCGGAAAATCAGCAGGAGTATGATTCAGGTACTGATAGGCTTTTACAAAGGGTAAAGGAACAGGATAATGAATTTGGGTTTCGATATGATGTTGTTTTAGATAAGCCTGTAATTCATTTCTTAATCCGGTTCTGATCACATATAAATGAAAGGTGTGTTTTGTATTTGCTCTGGTAGCAGGTAAAATCAGTTCTTTGACATCTTTTAATAACTCTGTATATAATGCGGCATGTTGTATACGTTGGTTGTTCCATTGCTTGATATGTGGTAATTTTGCTGATAAAATAGCCGCCTGTAATCCATCTAATCGTGAATTAATCCCTTCGATCTCATGTTGATGTTTTACCAGTGAGCCATGAGCAGCATACATACGCATCTTACGGGCAAGCTCATCGTTGTTGGTTAAGATCGCTCCCGCATCACCGTAAGCACCTAAATTTTTTCCGGGATAAAAACTAAATGTTGAGGCAATGCCAAATGTACCCACATATTGGTTATTATATTCCGAGAAGTGTGATTGAGCACAATCTTCAATTAAATAAAGATGATGTTTATCACAGAGCTCTTTTAATTTTTGGATTTGATTGGCTTGCCCGAATAAGTGGACCGCAACAATCGCTTTGGTTTTGGATGTTATTTTTTCTTCGATCCTGGTAGTGTCGATGCAATAAAAGTCTGGTTCAATATCAATAAATACAGGCTTAGCGCCGGTTTGAGTGATGGTTTCAGAACTAGAGATCCATGTGTTTGCTACGGTAATGACTTCGTCCCCGGTACCTATACCCAGCATTTTCATCACAATGTAAATAGCATCTGTTCCGTTAGCAACACCAATACAATGGTTTACACCATAGGCTTCGGCAAACTCTTTTTCAAAATCATCCACGTATTTTCCTTTGATAAATGCTGTGTCGGAAATGACGTTTTGGATGGCTTGATCGATATCTGTTTTTAGGTTAGTATATTGTGTTTTGAGATTTAAAAAGGGGACATTCATCAGAACTTAATTTCAAAAATTAATAATTTAGCTGTTAGGTATTGGATTGAGCTAAATTATAAATATTTTCAATTATTTGTACTGTTTTTAGCCCTTCAAAGCCATTAGTTGCCACACGTCCATTGTTAGTAAGTACGTCCATAATATTCTCATACACCTTATCGTGATTAGACATAGACCCTTGATAAAAGCCGTAATCATTGGCTGGTTTGGTCTCAATGGGTACATTCATGGTATAGTCCTTAATAGATTGATATTCTAAAACGTTTAAATACTGCCCGCCTACTTTTACGGTGCCTTTTTCTCCAAAAATAGTGATAGACCCCTCCATGTTTTTGTCGTAGCTGTTAACGGTATAATTTACACTGCCAATAGCTCCATTTTCAAACTCCATAATAATGGCCCCGCTATCATCAAATTCAACATTGTGTTGATGCAGGTAATTTCGTGTAATGGCATGGTATTTTTTTATATCCCCCACCATCCAGTACAACAAATCAATAAAATGACTGAATTGTGTAAATAAGGTTCCTCCGTCGAGATCTTTTTTCCCTTTCCAGTCGGAAGATTCATAATATTTATCGTTTCTGTTCCAAAAACAATTTAATTGTACATTGATGATGTTTCCTAATCTTCCTTCATCAATCACATTTTTTAAAGCAGAGATAGGTGCATTGAAGCGATTTTGTTTCACAATAAATAAATGTTTATTGGCTTTTTCTGCTTCCCGGATCATTGTCTGACAATCTGCAACGTTGATAGCCATTGGTTTTTCGCATAATACATTAATGCCAGCACGTAATGATTTAATGGTATGTTCGGCATGTAATCCGTTAGGGGAACAGATAGCAATTAAGTCAAGATCTTTTTCGTTTGCAAGAAGTTCATCAATTGTGTTATAGGTTTTACAGCCATATTTTTCGGAAAATAAATTTCTCCTGTCTTCTTTGGTGTCGCACACGGCAACCAGTTTAGCTTGTTTTACAATGTGTTCGGCGTGTCTTTCTGCAATGCGGCCACAACCTACAATTGCAAATTTTAGTTCGGTCATATACTATTAATTAAAGGTCACTTTAAATACTTCTGCCCATTTTAAAAACGAAATGATTTTCCAGAATTCACTTAGATGGGAAGAATCATTTAAATCGGCATGGTTTAATTTTAATAAATATTCCTTGTTTAAAAAATCGGGAATAGTTGTATCGTTAATAAATTGAGTTAATTCGGTTTTGGATTGTAGTTTCCAGAGTTTTTGAGGCGTCAAAAACCCCATTTTGTATTTTCTCCAGACAACTTCTTTATTTAAAACAGGCTCAGCTGTTTTGCGTAATATATATTTTGTCCAGCCATCGTGTATTTTCCAATCGTTTTTTAAAGCAATGGATAATTCAACTAAACGATGGTCTAAGAATGGCACTCTGCTCTCAATGGAAAAAGCCATGGAATTACGATCTTCATACCTTAACAGATCCTGTAATCCAAACTGCATGCTAAGCATCGACTGTTCTTTAAAAGATTTACCACCTCTTGCCGGCACATGAATGGCCGCTAGTTGTTGATGATAATTTTCGGAAACAGCTCCCATACCGACTCTTTTTCTCGACCGTACTTGTTTCTGAAAATATTCCGGAATGAAATAATAGGCCGCTTTTCCTATGGTTTGATGAACGTTTGGTGAAAATTTGTGTTGCAGTTCGGTTTTCTCTTTCAGGAAAGAGGATATTTGTAAATGCTTTAATTTTTCAAGTAAAAAAATTCCGGCAAAATTATAGTAACCCCCAAGCATTTCATCGGCACCCTGCCCATCCAATAACACTTTAATGTGTTGTTGACTGGCCATTTTCATGACTTCCCATTGTGCAAACAT
>JACQAK010000056.1 GCA_016194985.1 Bacteroidota bacterium | reverse complement strand
CGTAATGTAAGGCATAATACCTAAACCAAAGATGGAAGCTCTAGAGAAAGCTCCACCTGCAAAGGCATTAATTAAGGCAATAATACCACCATCATTGGCTGAGTTCGCATTTGCTGCTGCCAATACTTCGGTATTAATCCCAGGCAATACAACATAAGAACCCAAACGATAGATCAAGATAAGGCCAAGGGTTGTTAAAATCCTTTGCTTTAGCTCTTCTATCTTCCAAATGTTTTGGAAGGTTTCTATAAAACGTTTCATATATTAAATTAAATTGCTGTTGCTACTCCGCCTTTAGATTCAATTGCTGCTTTAGCAGTTGCTGTAAATGCGTGAACTGAAATATTTACTTTTGATTTTAATTCGCCTCTACCCATTATTTTGATCAAATCATTTTTAGAAGCTACACCATTAGCGATTAATACTTCTCTTGTGATATCTGTAATGTTTTTAGTATCAACGATTTTTTGAATAATATCTAAGTTTACTCCTTTGTGCTCAACGCGGTTAATGTTTTTGAAACCGAATTTTGGAACACGACGTTGTAAAGGCATTTGACCACCTTCAAAACCACGTTTCTTTTTATTACCAGAACGAGATTGAGCACCTTTGTGACCTTGAGTAGCAGTACCACCACCACCAGAACCTTGTCCACGACCTCTTCTAAAATTATTTTTTACTGAACCTTCTGCAGGTGTTAATGAACTTAATTTCATTTTAATTTCCTTTTATAATTAAATAGTTTCTACTGTCAATAAATGAGCAACTGCATTAATCATTCCTTGTACCTGAGGAGTTGCTTCTTTTATAATGCTATGGTTTAATTTTCTTAAACCTAATGCCTGAACTGTTGCTCTTTGTCTAGCGTTCCTTTTGATAGGACTTTTAGATAATGTTACTTTTACTTGTGCCATTTTCTTTTTCTTATTATCCGTTAAATACTTTATCTAATGTAATTCCTCTTTGTCTTGAAATCGCTAATGGATCACGCATTTTTGCTAAAGCATCGATAGTTGCTTTTACCACGTTATGTGGGTTAGAAGAACCTTTTGATTTAGCTAATACATCAGTAATACCAACGCTTTCTAAAACTGCACGCATCGCACCACCGGCAATTACACCTGTACCATGAGCTGCTGGTTTTAAGAACACGCGAGAACCACCGAACTTACCGTTTTCAGGATGTGGAACTGTACCTTTTAATACAGATACTTTTACCAGATTTTTCTTAGCATCATCAATACCTTTAGTGATAGCATCTGTTACTTCATTTGCTTTTCCTAATCCGTATCCTACAACACTTTTCTCATCACCAACAACAACGATAGCAGCGAAACTGAAGTGACGACCACCTTTTGTAACTTTGGTTACACGTTGAATCGCAACTAATTTATCTTTTAGTTCGATGTCTGTTGACTTAACTTTTTTTACAACTTCTTTTGACATGTTATGTATGTTCTTTTTATACTAATTAAAATTTTAAACCTGCTTCGCGAGCTCCTTCAGCCAACGACTTGATACGACCATGATATAAGTAACCGTTTCTGTCGAATGCTACGGCGCTGATTCCTGCTGCTGTAGCTTTTTCGGCGATTAATTTACCTACTAATTTAGCTTGGTCAACTTTGTTAACTTTAGTTCCTTTAATTGTTTTATCATCAGAACCTGCAGCAACGATCGTTTTTCCTGCTAAATCATCTATTAATTGAGCAAATATACCTGAATTACTTCTAAATACAGTTAATCTAGGTGTAGTAGCCGTTCCGTTTATTGTTTTACGGATTTTAAGTTTAATGCGTTCTCTTCTTTGTTTTTTATTGAGTGCCATCTTTCCAGTTTTTTAAAGATGATTAATACTAATTGAATTATGTTATTTTTTGCTTGCAGATTTACCAGCTTTACGACGTAAAATTTCGCCGGCAAATTTGATACCTTTTCCTTTGTAAGGCTCAGGTTTACGTAAGCTACGTATTTTAGCTGCAACCATTCCTAATAATTGTTTATCAGAGCTTTCTAAAATCACTTTAGGGTTTTGACCTTTTTCTGATGTTGTAGTGATTTTGATTTCGTTTGGTAATTCAAACACAACGTTGTGAGAGTAACCTAACGCTAATTCTAATAATTGACCTTTGTTAGAAGCACGGTAACCCACACCCACTAACTCTTGTTCTGTTTTATATCCTTCAGAAACACCTTTAACCATATTAGCGATTAAAGAGCGGTATAATCCGTGTAATGCTCTGTGGCGTTTTTGATCAGTTGGACGTGTAACATTTACAACGCCATTTTCAACTGTTACATTAATATCTGCATCAATCGTTTCCTATAATGTTCCTAATTTACCTTTTACGGAAACTGTTGTTCCTTTTACGTTGATTTCAACGCCTGCAGGTACTGTGATTGGTAATTTTCCTATACGTGACATGTTTTTTCCTCCCTCTAAATTATGAAATGTAACATAAAACTTCGCCACCAATATTTAATTTGCGGGCTTCTTTATCTGTCATTACACCTTTAGATGTAGAGATAATAGCAACGCCTAATCCGTTTAATACTTTTGGCATAGTATCAACACCGGCATACTTACGTAAACCTGGTTTAGAAACTCTGTCTAAAGTACGGATTGCTGATAGTTTGTTTGTTGGATTGTATTTCAAGGCTATTTTGATAGTTCCTTGTTTTTTCTCGTTTTCTTCAAACTTGTAGTTTAAGATATAACCTTTTTCGAAAAGAATTTTTGTGATTTCTTTTTTTAGGTTTGAAGCCGGAATCTCAACGATTCTGTGATTTGCGCTAATGGCGTTTCTTACTCGCGTAAGGTAATCTGATATTGTATCTGTCATTTTATTTGTTTTTATATGTTATCCCGACCATCAGGATAATTATACATTAATACTCTTTTCTTAGAAGCTTGATTTGGTAACACCCGGGATCAATCCGAATAAAACCATTTCACGGAAAGTTACACGGCTGATACCGAAATCTCTCATGTATCCACGAGGACGACCGGTTAATTTACAACGGTTACGCATTCTCACTTTACATGAGTTTTTAGGTAATTTTTGTAATGCTGTGTAATCTCCAGCTTTTTTTAATTCTGCGCGCTTAGCTGCGTAAGTATCTACTAACTTTTTTCTTTTAGCATCGCGTGCTATCATCGATTCTTTTGCCATTTTATCTTTTTTTCAGGGCTGTAAATATACTATTTCTTTTTGAATGGAATACCAAATTCAGTTAATAAAGCATGAGCTTCTTTATCTGTAGGGGCAGAAGTTACAAAAGTAATGTCCATACCCTGGATTTTGCTCACTTTATCAATATCAATTTCAGGGAAAATGATCTGTTCAGTGATACCTAACGTGTAGTTACCACGACCATCAAATCCTTTATCGTTAACACCTTTGAAATCACGGATACGAGGTAATGAAGAAGCGATCAAACGATCTAAAAATTCATACATTTTGTCGCCACGTAATGTTACACGAACACCGATAGCCACCCCTTTACGTAATTTAAAGTTGGAAATATCTTTAGTTGAATATGTTGGAACTGCTTTTTGACCTGTAATAGTAGTCATTTCTTTTACAGCAGATTCGATCATTTTTTTATCAGAAACAGCATCACCAATACCTTGGTTGATACAGATTTTTTCTAATTTAGGCACTTGCATTACTGAAGTGTACTGAAATTGTTTTTTTAAATTTTCTACAATTTCTGCTTTATATCTGTCCTTTAATCTAGGAGAATAAGTTGCTGCCATTATTTAATTACTGCTTTAGTTTTTTTAGAAATACGTTCGATTTTGTTAGTTTTTTCGTTTACAACACGACCAATTCTAACAGTTTTGCCACCTTCTACAAACATTAAGTTAGAGATATGGATTGTACATTCTTGTTTAACAATACCACCATTAGCGTTTTTTGCGCTGGGTTTAGTGTGCTTACTGATCATGTTAACGCCTTCCACGATAACTCTTTCGCTTTTTGTATCAATAGATACAATTTTACCTTCTTGGCCTCTGGATTCGCCAGAAATCACTTTTACAGTGTCGCCTTTTTTTAATTTTAATTTTGACATTTCTTTTCCCTATTATTTATTAAAGCACTTCCGGTGCTAATGAAATGATTTTCATGTATGATTTATCACGTAATTCACGAGCTACAGGCCCAAAAATACGAGTTCCACGGATTTCATCTCCTTGATTTAATAACACGCAAGCGTTGTCATCAAAACGGATATATGAACCATCTGCACGACGAATTTCTTTTTTAGTTCTCACTACAACAGCTTTGTGTACTGTTCCTTTTTTTACGTTACCTGAAGGCAAAGCATGTTTAATTGTCACAACAATTTTATCTCCTACAGATGCGTAGCGCTTTTTTGTACCGCCTAACACACGGATAACAAGAACTTCTTTTGCTCCACTGTTATCTGCTACTGCTAATCTTGACTCGTTTTGTACCATTTCTTCTTAACTTTATATAAGTATTATTTCACTTTCTCTAAAACTTCTACTAAACGCCAGTTTTTAGTTTTGCTTAATGGGCGTGTTTCGCTGATTTTTACTGTATCTCCAATGCTGCACTCATTTTTTTCATCATGAGCTACGAAAGTAGACGTTTTGTTAACGAATTTTCCGTATTTTGGATGTTTTACTTTACGCATCACAGCTACAACAATAGATTTTTCCATTTTGTTGCTTTTTACGATACCAACTTTTTCTTTTCTTAAATTTCTTTCTTCCATTGCTATAATTATTTAGAAGCTTTGTTTCTTTTTGTTAATTCAGTGCTCACACGAGCTACTGTTTTGCGGCTATCGCGAATTTTAATTGGGTTTTCAAGCGGAGAAATAGAGTGATTTAATTTTAATTTGTTTAACACGTCTTTCTCTTCTTTTAATTTACCTTGCAATTCTGCTGTTGACAATGCAACTATATCTGTATTTTTCATTTTCTTATCCTGGTTATGATTAAACTGTTGCGTCGGCTACGTAATCTCTACGAATTACAAATTTAGTTACAATTGGTAATTTTTGAGCAGCTAAACGTAACGCTTCTTTAGCAACGTCTAATGGAACACCTTCTGCTTCAAATAACATACGGCCTCTTTTTACCGGAGCAACCCAATATTCAGGAGCACCTTTACCTTTACCCATACGAACCTCTGCCGGTTTTTTAGTAATAGGTTTGTCAGGGAAAATACGGATCCACACTTGTCCTTCACGTTTCATAAAACGGGTGATAGCGATACGTGCTGCTTCGATTTGACGTGAAGTTACCCAACTTTCATCTAATGCTTTGATACCAAATGAACCAAAGGCTAATTGATCACCACGTTTGGTGTTGCCTTTCATTTTCATTTTGTGCATTTTTCTATATTTCGTTCTTTTTGGCTGTATCATGATTTATTATCTTTAACTAATACGTTATTCTTCTGTTAATATTATTTTTTCTCGTTTCTGGTGTTGTCTCTTTTTGGACCACGACCTGCAAACTTAGGAGCCGGAGCTGTATTTCCACCTTTTTTTTCTTTATCTAAACCAAAGTTTGGAGATAAATCACGTTTTCCATAGATTTCACCTTTACAGATCCAAACTTTGATACCGATACGGCCATAAGTTGTGTGAGCTTCTGCAATAGCGTAATCGATATCTGCACGTAAGGTTTGTAATGGTGTACGTCCTTCTTTATATCCTTCAGAACGTGCCATCTCAGCACCACCTAAACGACCAGAAACTAATACTTTAATTCCTTCTGCACCCATACGCATCGTTGAAGCGATAGACATTTTTGCTGCTCTACGGAAAGAAATACGTCCTTCAATCTGACGGGCAATAGAATCTGCAACTAAACGAGCATCTAATTCAGGGCGTTTAATTTCAAAAATATTGATTTGAATTTCTTTTTTAGTTACTTTTTTTAACTCTTCTTTTAATTTATCTACTTCTTTTCCACCTTTTCCGATAATAATACCCGGACGAGCTGTATTGATAGTAACAGTAATTAATTTTAATGTTCTTTCGATAACTATTTTAGAAATACTTCCTTTTGGTAAACGAACTTTTAAGTAGTTACGAATTTGAGTATCTTCCACTAATTTATCAGCGTAGTCTCTTCCTCCGTACCAGTTAGAATCCCAACCTTTAATAACACCTAAACGTAAACCTATTGGATTTGCTTTTTGTCCCATTTCCTTATCTTAATTATTTATTATCTTCTGATTTAGTTATTGCAGCTGCTTTTCTTTCAGCTTTTTTAGTACTTGCAACTGCAGTACCTACTTCTAATGTAACGTGGTTAGAACGTTTTCTGATTCTGTAACCACGACCCTGAGGTGCAGTACGTAAACGTTTTGCCATTAAAGCGCTATCTACCATTACCGAAGTAACAAATAAGGTATTTTCTTCCGGACGAGATCCTGTTTTTGCTTCATAATTTGCAATAGCAGATTTTAATAATTTCTCTAAACGTCCTGACGCTTCACGTGTATTAAATTTTAACACGTTTAATGCTTTATATGCTTCCATTCCTCTAACTAAATCCGCAACCTGGCGCATTTTACGAGGTGAAGTCGGGCAGCTGTTTAATTTAGCGAAATAAGTGGTCTTATTTGCTTCTTTGCGTGCCTCTGCTACTAATCTTTTTCTTTTACCCATGACTAAATTTCTTTATCAACTGATTATTTCTTGTTATTACCTGAATGACCTTTGAATGAACGTGTTGCTGCAAATTCACCTAATTTATGACCTACCATGTTTTCTGTAACATAAACAGGGATAAATTTATTTCCGTTATGAACTGCAAAGGTATGTCCAACCATTTCAGGATAAATAACAGAACGACGTGCCCAAGTTTTTAGCACGGTTTTTTTGTTACTCTCATTCATTTGAGTAACTTTTTTCTCTAAGTTGTGGTCAATAAAAGGACCTTTTTTTAATGATCTTGCCATTGTTTATTTTTTAGTTTTGAAACCTATCTCACGACGGGCCATTAAACGTTAATTATTATTTACTTCTTTTTTTAATGATATGTTGGTTAGAAGATTTCGCTTTGTAACGAGTTTTGTATCCTTTAGCAGGGATACCGTTACGAGAACGAGGTTGTCCACCTGAAGCACGTCCTTCACCTCCACCCATTGGATGATCAACCGGGTTCATAGCTACGGCACGTGTACGAGAACGACGGCCTAACCAACGAGAACGACCTGCTTTACCAGAGATCTCTAAGCTGTGATCAGGGTTTGATGTAGCTCCGATCGTTGCTTTACAAGTTACTAAGATCATACGAACTTCTCCTGAAGGCATACGTAATACTGCGTATTTACCATCACGGGCAGTTAATTGAGCATAAGTTCCTGCAGAACGAGCCATAGCTCCACCCTGACCAGGGCGTAATTCAATATTGTGAATGATTGTTCCTAATGGAATATCTGATAAGAACATGCAGTTTCCTACTTCAGGAGTTGCAGTTGCACCAGACATGATTTTTTTACCTACTTCTAAGCCTTGAGGAGCTAAGATGTAACGTTTTTCGCCATCTTTATAGATAACTAAAGCGATACGTGAAGTACGGTTTGGATCATATTCGATAGAAGCTACTGTTCCTTCAATACCATCTTTATTACGTTTGAAATCAAGAATACGGTATTGTTTTTTATGTCCACCTCCGATGTTACGGATGGTCATTTTACCAGTGTTATCACGTCCACCGCTGTTTTTAACCGAAGTTAATAAGCTTTTTTCAGGAACATTAGTTGTGATATCTGAGTTATCAGTTGCTATTTTGAAACGTTGACTTGGAGTTAACGGTCTGAATTTTTTTAATGCCATTTCTTTTACTTTTTATCAAATTAAATATTAGCGTAAAAATCAATTGCTTCGCCATTCTTTAATGTGACAAAAGCTCTTTTTGAACGGTTTACGCGGCCTATCGCAATACCACGGGTGGTGTTACGGGTTTTCACTTTTCCTACGTATTGTTGAGTGTTAACAGATTCAACTTTTACACCGTACATTTTTTCAACAGCTTGTCTAATTTGTACTTTGTTGGCGCTTCTATCAACCACAAAACCATAGCGATTCAACTTCTCTGCCAAAGAAGTCATCTTTTCGGTGATGATTGGTTTAATTAATATTTCCATTTTATTTATTTAATAATGATTCTAATACTTTTACCGAACTTTCTAATAAAATTACCGACTGAGCGTTAACAATATCATAAGTGTTTAAATCAGAGGCTTTTACAACTTTTGCACCCTCTAAATTTCGGGACGACAAATATACGTTATTATTTGACTCTCCCAACACTAATATTGTTTTTTTATCAGATAAGTTTAAGTTTTTCATTAAGTCCACGTAATTTTTAGTTTTTGGAGCTTCAAAAGTGAAGTCTTCCAATACTGTAATAGCGTTTTCTTTTGCTTTGTATGTCAATGCTGACGCACGAGCTAAAACTTTTACTTTTTTGTTTAATTTGAATGAGTAATCACGTGGACGTGGTCCGAATGCGCGACCACCACCAATAAACAAAGGAGATTTCATAGAACCCGCACGAGCTCCACCTGTTCCTTTTTGTTTTTTTAGTTTTTTAGTCGTTCTTGAAATTTCAGCACGTTCTTTAGATTTGTGTGTTCCCTGACGTTGAGCAGCTAAATAATGCTTAACATCTAAATATATACTGTGATCGCTTGGCTCTACACCAAAAATCACATCTGCTAAATCTACTTTTTTAGCAGTCTTTTTTCCGCTTATGTTTAATACTTCTACTTGCATGATTACTTCTCGATTATAACGTAAGACCCTTTAGCACCCGGAACAGAACCTTTAACTAAAAGAACGTTCTTTTCTGCCATTATTTTAACTACTACCAAGTTTTGGATTTTTTTTCTGTCTCCACCAGTTCTACCGGCCATACGCATACCTTTAAATACACGAGAAGGATCTGAAGAGGCACCTAATGAACCAGGAGCTCTTTGACGATCATGCTGACCATGAGTCGAACCACCAACACCACCAAAACCGT
>JACQAK010000046.1 GCA_016194985.1 Bacteroidota bacterium | reverse complement strand
GTTTTATGTGTATCCGGAAGTGTCGGCTTTGTTTGGAAAATCTTACAATGGTTTTACCATTCATAATGCGACGGATCTATCGATGTTCTTATTAGATGTAGCTCACGTGGCGTTAGTTCCCGGAGCAGCATTTGGAGATGATAAATACATCCGCTTTTCTTATGCAACATCTGAAGAAAAGTTAACAGAAGCTCTAAAAAGAATGAAAGAGGCGATTGAGAAATTGAAATAAAAGATTAAAAAGACCAAAGGGATTTAAGAGACTTAAGGATAAAAACAATTATAAAGAAACTTTAAAATCTGCGTTATCTGCGGGAAATAGAATTAAAGAGTAAATGAAAAAATTATCTGTAAAAAAAGAACACATTCGCGAAATATTCAGATCGTTCAGTAATTTGAATGTTTTGATTATCGGGGATGTGATGATCGATAGTTACATGTGGGGAAAAGTAAACCGCATTTCTCCCGAAGCACCGGTTCCTATTATTGCTGTTCACAAAAAGGAAAAACGTTTGGGCGGTGCGGCTAATGTGGCATTGAATATTCAGGCGATGGGGGCCAATCCTATTTTATGTTCTGTTATTGGAATTGATCAGGAGGGCCAATCTTTTTTAGACCTTTTAAAAGCGCAAAAGCTTAGTCAAAAGGGGATTCTGAAGTCGCGCGATAGAATAACCACCGAAAAAACGCGTGTGATTGGAAATAATCATCAGCTATTACGTATTGATGAAGAAATAGAAGAAGATATCACTCCGGCTGAAACGCAACAATTGATCACGTTGATTTCGTATATTATCCAACATGATAAAATCGATGTGATTTTATTTGAAGATTATAATAAAGGATTGATCACTCCCAAGTTAATTTCGAAAGTAGTAGAACTTGCTAAGAGTAAGGGAATTCCAACCTGCGTAGATCCTAAGAAGAAAAATTTTAACGCGTATAAAGGCGTGACTTTATTTAAGCCTAATTTGAAAGAATTGCGTGAAGGGTTAAAAATGGATATCAGCTCCGATAATATCAATGAATTGCAACGCGCTATCAGCAGTTTCAGGGTAAAACAAAAATTTGAAACAGCGCTTGTAACGTTAGCAGAAAAAGGAGTGATTATTAATTCCCGCTCCATAAAAGAACATACGCCTGCTCATATTCGCAGCATTGCTGACGTAAGTGGAGCAGGTGACACGGTTATAAGTGTAGCCGCGCTTTTAGTGGCTCTGCATGTTAATCCTATAGTAATGGCTGCTATTTCTAATTTAGCCGGAGGGTTGGTCTGTGAACAAATAGGCGTTGTACCTGTTAGTAAAGAACAGTTATTGGAAGAATCTTTGAAACTGGATTTCGTTAGGTAAATATCCCGCTGATTTCGCTGATTTACGCAGATATTTTTTGCATTGAAGCCGGGAATAAAATTGTATTATAATATCTGCGGTAATCTGCGGGAAATAAATAATAGTATGTCTCAAATTACACCCTATAACAACACCGAATCAAAAAAAGAGCAGGTTGCTCAAATGTTTGATAATATTGCGTTTCGTTACGATTTTTTAAATTCTTTATTGTCACTTGGTATTCATAAGGGTTGGAGAAAAAAATGTATTCGGTTAATTGCCGATAAAAAACCTAAATATATTTTGGATGTTGCAACAGGAACAGGTGATTTTGCCATCGCCGCCATGAAATTGAATCCGGTGAAAGTAATAGGAATCGATATCAGCGAAGGAATGATGAAGTTTGGCAGGGAAAAATTACAAAAATTGCAACTTGATAAAACAATCACTTTAGAATATGGTGATGCTGAAACCTGTAATTTGCCTGATAATTCGGTGGATGCTATCACTGTAGGTTTTGGAGTAAGAAACTTTGAGAACCTTGAAAAAGGGCTTAGTAATATGTTGCGTATTTTGAAACCGGGTGGTCAGTTGTGTATTCTGGAGTTCTCATCGCCCCGTAAATTTCCAGTGAAGCAATTTTATAAATTCCATTTTAAATACATTACACCAACTTTAGGAAAGTTATTTTCTAAAGACACGCGTGCCTATACTTATTTACCGGAGTCTATTAAGGCGTTTCCGGATAATGAACGTTTTACGGCTATACTGGAAAAAGTTGGGTATAAAAAAGCGGGTTTTAGTTCGGTAGGTTTGGGTTTAGCAGCTATTTATTTAGCGGAGAAATGATATCTACTTCTTAGCTTTTGCTTTATCGTATAAATCATGCACAATACCATCTGATAAACCTATTTGAGGAATAAATATGTCATCAATTTCCGCTGTTTTCATGATGGTAATAAAGATCTTGGAAGCATGAACAATAACATCTGCTCTGTCAGGTTTTAACCCTAATACTTCCACGCGTTCTTCGTAGGTATAAGAATTAAGCATATCATTGATACCTTTGAGTTTATTATAACTCAGATTTTTATTTTCCTTTTTGGTCATCTTAAATATCTTATTGATATTTCCTCCGGAGCCAATGGCACGTAACGGGCTATAACCAAAGGTTGTTCTTTTGATCCATTCTTTCATCAAATCCCATTCGTCTTTTTCTACTTTGTTTAAGAGCATACGAACAGTACCAATATTAAAAGATTTAGAGGCTATGACTTTGTGATTGCTGTATAGTGTGAGTTCTGTACTACCACCGCCAACATCTATATATAAATAAGAATGTTTTGGGTTTAATAGTTCTTCGATATGATTTGAAAATACCAATTGAGCCTCCAGTTTTCCGTCAATGATCTCTACGGTTAAATCTGCTTCTTTTTTGATTCGTTCAATAACTTCAGCACTATTACTGGCATCGCGCATAGCACTGGTAGCTACTGCTCTGAAATCATCTACTTCGTATACTTTAATTAACTCTCTAAAACCACGCATGGCCGTAATCAATTTTTCGGCTTTTCGTTCTGAAATTCTGCCATTTAGGAATACATCTTCTCCTAAGCGTATCGGTAAACGAATCAGTTCTTCTTTGCTAAAATGTGGTTTCCCATTTACTTCGTAAGCTCTGCAAAATAACAAACGCATCGCATTACTTCCAATATCAACAGCTGCAAAAATCATAACGAAGAAAGGGATTTAGTAGTGGTTTTAGTTTTAGGGTTTAAATAAGCCTCATTATCTTTTTTGAGGTAATTATAGATCTCGTCTTGTACACGGATTTTGCGTTCGCCGGGTTTTGCTTTTTTATAAAGATTTTGTTGTAATCTATCCAGAATACGAACTTTGGTATTACCTGATAATTGAATATTGATGATGTCTTTGATCTGTTTTTTTACTTCGGCATCCAAAATAGGAACGGCTACTTCGCTACGACTATCCAGATTTCTACTCATCCAGTCGGCTGAAGTGATATAAATCTTCTCGTTGCCGCCGTTTGCAAAAATAAAAATACGGGCATGTTCCAGATATTTATCTACGATACTATATGCTTTGATATTGTCGCTATATCCTGCTATTTCTGTCACTAGGGAACAAATTCCTCTTATGATCAGTTTTATTTCAACACCTGCCTGAGATGCTTAATATAATTTTTCAATCATATCTTTATCTACCAGGCTATTCATTTTCAGAATCATGTAAGCTTTCTTTCCTGCTTTGGCATTTGCTATTTCTTTATCAATTAAATTAACAAAGGTTTGGCGCATGAAAAATGGTGCTACGGCTAATTGCTTGTATACACCCGTTTTGAAGTTGTTGGCATAAAAATCGAACACACTGGAAATTTCATCAGTGATGTTTTTATCAGCCGTTAACAAACTAAAATCCGTATAAATGCGGGCTGTTTTTTCATTGAAGTTACCGGTTCCTATATGGGCAAATTTTTGTTCCTTGCCTCGTACACGTGTTGTAATTAAAAATAGTTTACTGTGCACTTTTAATCCGGGAACGCCATAAATAACGGTAGCGCCTTCTTCCTGAAGTTTGTTGGCCCAGTAAATATTATTTTGTTCATCAAAGCGTGCCTGCAGTTCTACCAACACCGTTACCTTTTTGCCATTTTTAATAGCATTTACAAGGGCATTGGCAATTTTCGAGGAATCTGCTACACGGTACAGGGTGATTTTAATAGATTCTACGCTTGGGTCAATAGATGCCTCTCTTAACAATGTAATAATGTGGTCGTAGGTGTGATAAGGATAGTGCAACAAGATATCTTTTTGTTTAATAACATTTAGGATACTTGTATTAATATTCTCGAGGTATTTATGTACCAACGGAGTGGGGTGTTCATACATTAATTTTTTCTCCCCGATATTAGGGAAGCCAATAAAATCCTTGAAATTATGGTAACGTCCACCGGGAATGGCGTTATCTTTCTTATCCATGCCCAACTTCTTCATAATAAAGGCCAACATCTCTTTACTCATAGTGCTGTCGTATACAAAGCGAACAGGTTGCCCCTTTTTTCTGTCTTTTACACCTTTGGAGATTTTTTCCAACATACTTTTGCTTACATCCTGATCAATATCCAATTCAGCATCCCTGGTTAATTTAATATTGATGGCTTCTTTGGTGGTATAACCAAATACAGAGAACATTTCATGAACGTTAAAACGAATAACGTCGTCTAACAGAATAATATATTTTTTGTTTTTTTCCTGAGGTAAAATAATAAAACGACTGGTTGTTCTTGATGGGATTTCAATTAAGGCGTATTTGTTCTTTTGCTTTTGAATGGTAGAAATCAGACGTACAAACAAATAACCTGACTTATCTTTCATATAAGGAAATGGCTTGTTTTCGTCAACCATAATAGGAAACAACGTCGTTTCTACTTCTTTATGAAAATAATCTTTTACGTATTGTTGTTGCTCTTTGGTAAGTTGTTTTTCGTTAATGATAAACACATTTTGTTTTGCCAGTTCATGCAATAGTTCCTGGTAAATTTCTTCAAAATGCTGCTGTTGTTCAATTACTTTTCTCTGTAATTTTTGCAATAGCTCTTTTGGATCATCTCCGTAAATATCAATAGCCTTTTTTCCTAATTTGGTTAAACGGTTAATTGTAGCAACCCGTACCCGATAAAACTCGTCGCGGTTGTTACTGAAAATACCTAAAAACTTTAATCGTTCAATAAGTGGGGTTGAGGGATCGGAAGCTTCCTGAAGCACACGTTCGTTAAAAGAAAGCCAACTTATTTCTCTATTGATGTGCGGGATTTTGTTTTTTTGCATAATGAAATTCGGCCAACTATTATAGTTATCAAATATAAGCATTAAGCCTTAATTCTTTTTTGATTTTTATTACATTTGAGATGTTTACAAGAAGCCAGCATGACGTTTATAAAAAAGCATATTCCTCTGATCATTATCATTGTTTTTCATATAGTGGGGTTTGTGGGCTTTATGGTCAATCCGGTCTATTTCAAATCGCTTAGTCCTGTTAATTTATTGTTATCAGCCGGACTGGTTATTCTGATGTCCGAACAGCGAAAATGGTCATTTTATGGTGCTTTGATATTGGTGGCAATTTTAGGTTTTTTAGTGGAAGTTTTGGGTGTGAAAACCGAACTGGTCTTTGGTTCCTATCATTACGGAAATGCCCTGGGGTATAAATTGTATGCGGTACCTTTGCTTATTGGGATTAATTGGAGTATCTTATTATACAGCACGGCCCAATTATCTAAGTTTAAAAACGGAATAGTTAATGCCCTATTTGGTGCTTTTTTGATGGTTGGGCTCGATTTTTTTATTGAGCAAAATGCATCAAAATTTGATTTTTGGTACTGGAAAGGCAATAATATCCCTCTGCAAAACTATCTGGCCTGGTTTATTATCTCTTTTCTGCTAAATTGTTTAGTGCAAAAGCATTTAGCTCAAAAAAGCAATCTTACTGCTCAGGCCTTTTATATGGTGCAACTGGCTTTTTTTTCGGCACTTTACTGGTTTGTTTAAACAAACTTACCGTTCGGTTGTTATCAATGTATGCTGCTTAATGTATTTATCATTATTATCACATTTATGGGAATGGAATTCGTTGCCTGGTTTTCCCATAAATTTATTATGCATGGTTCGTTGTGGCATTTTCATAAAGATCATCATGATCACAGTAACGCGTCCTTTTTCGAAAAAAACGACGTGTTTTTCCTGATTTTTGCTATTCCAAGTTGGCTGGGAATTATGTTTGGCGCTATGCACGGCTTTGATTTTAAGTTTTATATAGGAATAGGCATTTTATTATACGGAATTGCTTATTTTTTAGTGCATGATGTTATTATACATCAACGATTTAAATGGTTTTCCAAATCCGAAAACAGATACGTAAAAGGGATTAAGAGAGCTCATAAGATTCATCATAAAAATCTGGGTAAAACCGATGGCGAAAATTTTGGAATGCTATTGGTACCCTTTAGATATTTTAACGAGAAACGCTAATATCTTCTTCGCTAAGATTGAACCGTTAATTGTATCTTTAAGCAATTAATTTTATAAATGAATCCTCATTACTTTTATTTAATCATAAATATACTAAGTGTATTGTTCCCCTTTTTATTAAGCTTTGATAAGAAAGTGGCTTTTTATAAAACATGGAAATACAGCCTGCCATCCATTTGTATTACCGGAATTTTTTTTGTGACCTGGGATGTTGTATTTACTGCTAAAGGCGTTTGGGGCTTTAATCCGGATTATATTCTGGGAATTTATCTGTTTAATTTACCGCTCGAAGAAATACTGTTTTTTTTATGTGTTCCATATTCCTGTTTATTTATTTATGAAGTTCTGAATGCATATGTAAGCCGTGATGTACTGGGTAGTTGCGGAAAACGAATTAGCATCCTTGTGATGGTATTAAGTATGACTGCCAATTGTTGTCTATAATAATCAGGAGAATATGGGAATCAGGATATTTACGATTCCTGTGGAAGATGCTTTTTATTGCTTGAGTATGTTATTATGCTCTGTGATAATCATGGATTATCTTAAACGAAAAAATACCAAGGAATAGAACGACTATTTTTAATCAATAACCCTAAATAAGAAGAACATGGATAAGGACATACAAACGTTGTTGAGAACAGAAAATGAGCAATTGGCTAAATTGCATAGCATAGTAGAAACGGCTATTAAAGATGAAAGGCTGATAGTAGATGGTCTGCTGAATGCACCTGAAGAAAAACTAACCACGGGGCAACGAATCTCTGATCAGGTGGCCCGTTTTGGAGGGAGCTGGGCCTTTATCATTTCATTTTTTATTGTGTTGGTGATCTGGATCCTCTTTAATACCCTTACTCCGGTTCAGGATAATTTTGATCCTTATCCTTTTATTTTAATGAATTTGATCTTATCTTGTATTGCGGCTTTGCAGGCTCCTATTATTATGATGAGTCAAAACCGTCAGGAGGAAAAAGACCGAAAACGTAGCGAAAATGACTATTTAATTAATTTAAAGGCAGAACTGGAAGTAAGAGGTTTGCATCAAAAAGTAGATCTTTTACTGGAAGAACAGATTAAGATTTTATTTGATAGTCAGGCCAAACAATTAGAGTTATTGAAATCCATAGAGCACAAAATAAACGATTTGAATAAAAAATAAACAATGGAAACAACACTTAAATTTTTAAAACAATTAGCTAAAAACAATAATAAGGAATGGTTTGATGCCAACCGCAAAACATACGAAATAGCTAAAGAAGAATTCACAGCTATTGTAAAACAGGTTATCGATAAATCGTCAGGTTTCGATCCTCAACTGGCAGGCCTGGAAGCAAAAAAATGCTTATTCCGAATCAATAAGGATATACGTTTCAGCAAAGATAAATCGCCTTATAAATTGAATATGGGTGCCAGTATTAATCCCGGAGGCAAAAAAGAAATGGGGGCAGGATACTATATCCATATCGAACCGGGTAAAAGCTTTTTAGCGGGAGGATGTTATATGCCACTACCGGATGTGTTAGCCAAGATCAGACAGGAGATTGATTATAACGGAACCGATTTTAAAAAAATACTGAATTCTAAAGATTTTAAAACCTATTTTACATCGTTGTCTGACGAGAATGATAAATTGAAAACCGCCCCAAAAGGTTATCCGAAAGATCATCCGGATTTAGGATTATTGCAGCATAAACATTACATCGTTGTTCATCAGTTAAAGGATGAAGATGTCCTAAATAAAAATTTTCCTGTACATGCTACCAAGGTATTTAAAGCCATGTTGCCTTTAAACCAGTTTTTAAGAGCCTGTATGGAATAGGGGGTTAGTGAAAGCGTAATCGGGCACTGTTTTTTGCCTCATCCTTAACAAGTTCCAATAATGAGCTGATGGTATAATCAGCTATCGAAAACTTAGGATTGTTTTTGTTAATGTCTTCAGGAATGGCCAGTACCTTCATCTGTGCTGCTTTTCCGGCAATGATGCCGTTTACGGAATCCTCGATCACCAGACAGTGCAGAGGGTCGGTGTTTAATTCTTTGGCGCAGGTTAAGTATACCATAGGATGTGGTTTCCCGTAGGGCATGTGCTCGGCCGAACACAAAGCGCTGAAGTAAGCTCTGATATTCAAAACATCCACCACTGTATTCATTAATTGATGATTGGAAGAGGTACCGATGCCTATTTTTAAACCTTTTTCCTTTAGGAGATGTAAAACTTCATTTACACCTTTCATTGGCCGGCCTTCTTTGGCAATAAGATCACACAGGCGATTCACCACCAATGTGTCAAATTCGTCAATGCTGATATGGGTGATCTGGTGTTTTTTGAACCAGAAATCGGCTACTTCTTTAAAACGTAAGCCTGTGGTGATACGGCAATGCGCATCACTAAAAGGGATACCTATTTCGGTAAAACTTTGTATCATGGCCCGTCGCCAAAGAGGTTCGGAGTCGATGATAACCCCATCCATATCAAAAATAACGGCTTTTATATCGGTAAGCATTGTTAATTTCTTTGTTTAATAAATGCAAAGATAAGCGAATTATCAAGCCATAGGGATGGTATTTTTGCTGTATGTATTTTCCTGATTTTGTTGAAATAGGAGCAGACGAACTCTTGTTGGTTGCTTTTTTTGTGTCGTTGGTTGGCATTAGTATTCATTATGTGATAAATGTTTTACCCTTAGGTAATTTTAAGGCCAGCTCTTTAGAATCAGGTTCTGCTACAGGACCTGTATCCGTTATTGTTTGTGCCCGTAATGAGGATGATAACTTAACGGAGTTTTTGCCTAAATTATTGATGCAAAATTACCCTGAATTTGAGGTTGTGGTGGTTAATGATTGTTCTATTGACAACACGGAAAATGTGATTGATGAATTTGCTAAAATTTTCCCTAATCTTAAAAAAGTAACCATCAAAGAAGATGATTATTATAAGCATGGTAAAAAGTTTGCCATCATGGTGGGGATCAAAGGTACCAAATACGAAAATCTGTTGTTTACGGATGCAGATTGTTTTCCTGCCAATGAAAACTGGTTGAAGGATATGGCTTCCGGCTTTGTAAATAAAAAAGAAATCGTGTTGGGTTATGGAGCCTACAAAAAAGCAGATGGTTTTTTAAACAAGCTCATTCGGTTTGATACCTTTTTAATAGCCGCTAATTATTTATCAGCTGCCATTAAAGGTAAGGCTTACATGGGAGTTGGCCGAAATCTTGGATATACAAAAGAGCTGTTCTATAAACAAAAAGGATTCTCAAAACATTATCATATTACTTCGGGCGACGATGATCTATTCATCAATCAGGCTTGTACCGAAGAAAATACCAATGTTGTAGTGACAAATAACGCCATTACATATTCACTGGCAAAAACAAGTTTTAAAGACTGGAAGCGTCAAAAACAAAGGCATTTGACAACAGCACCGCACTATAATTCGGGTAGTAAAATGCGTATCACATTAGGCTATGCTTTGCAGTATGCGTTTCATTTATCATTCATATCCGTTTTGATCTTTAAAACTACTATTATAGCAGCATTAATAGGATTTATTTTGAAAATATCCATTCAAATGATTATTTTTAAGAAAACTTCGAAGAAACTGAATGAGGTTGATTTGTGGGCATTGTCGTTTTTATTCGAAATAGTATTATTAATGGTGTATCCAATATTTCATATCAGTAAATTATTTCATAAACCGAACAAATGGAAGAGTTAGACCCAAATGAGAACCTGACAACCAAAGCTGTTTATGACTACAAGCTTATTCAGTTAGCCCTTCAAAAAGGCGATCAGAAAGCTTATGCTGAATTATTGCATCGCTACCGTGAATCCGTTTATTTTACAATGTTGCGTATGTGCAACAATAAAGATGATGCTGACGATTTAACCATTGAGGCTTTTGGAAGAGCTTTTAAACGGTTGGATCAATACACGCCCACTTATGCGTTTAGTACCTGGTTGTTTAAAATTGCCAGTAATAACGCCATTGATTTTTTAAGAAATAAAAAGAAAAATTCCGCTTTATCCTTAGATACCAAAATGGAAAACGATGAAGGGCAGGAGTTCTCTAAAAATATTAAATCGCCTACATTAGACCCCGAAGAACATATCATCAAAAAACAGAAGGTGGAAATGTTGAGGGATGTGGTGGATAAACTAAAGCCCCGTTATAAAGAATTAGTGAAAATGCGTTATTACGAGGAACTGAGTTATGAAGAAATTGCTGTAAAGCTGGATTTACCGGTGGGAACAGTAAAAGCGCAGTTGTTCAGAGCACGCGATTTTTTACATAATATTTTAAAAAATCAGGAAAATAAAATGTAAAAAAATTGAACACAGATAACGCAGATGGTTATGATAATATTCACGCGTTTGAAATATGTTCTCATTCTTTTACTTGAAATCAAACAATCGTAATAATCAGCGTCATCAGCGTTCTATAGAAAGTGAAAACAGATATTATTTTAAAATATTTCCCCGACATTACAGCACATCAAAAACAACAATTTGAACAATTGTATGATTTGTACATGCACTGGAATGCACAAATTAATGTGATTTCAAGAAAAGACAGCGATTTATTATATGAACGTCATGTGCTTCATTCTCTGGGAATAGCAAAAGTAATTCAGTTTAAGCCAGGGACTAAAATTCTGGATGTAGGTTGTGGAGGCGGATTTCCGGGAATTCCTCTTGCTAGCATGTTTCCCGAATCAACGTTTCATTTGGTAGATTCTATTGGTAAAAAAATAAAAGTAGTTACGGAAGTAGCTTCCGGAATAGGACTAACTAATTTAACGGCTCAACATGAACGTGCCGAAAAAATAAACGACACCTATCATTTTATTGTGAGCCGAGCTGTAACCGCCTTTCCGGAGTTTTATAACTGGATATCCAAAAAAATACGGAAAGATAATTTTAATGATTTACCTAATGGTATTTTGTATCTGAAGGGTGGCGATTTGCAGGAAGAATTTGGCCACCATTATAACAAAGCGGTATTTTACGATTTGAAAAATTATTTCGAAGAAGAATTCTTTGATACTAAAAAAGTAGTATTTTATAAATTATAATTGTAAATTAGGATAACCTTAAGTTTACAAGTATGAAAAAAATCTACTTCCTTTTATGTAGCCTTTCTTTTTTTTATGTTCATTCACAAAGTTGGTGCACGCCGGGTTCAACATGGTATTATTCTACAATGCCTGGGTCCAGTGGATATACAAAATACACTTACTTGTCTGACACATTAGTAGGAGCTAATCTTTGCCAAAAAATTAAACACGAAGCTCATGGTGTGGGTATGGGAGGTTATGTATTTGATATTTCTGACTATATTTATACATACGAACAAAGTGGTATTGTATTTAAAAACAATGGAACATTAAATGCACCTCAGTATGATACCCTGTATAATTTTACGGGAGCCGTAGGAACTAAGTGGCGCTCTAATCCATCGAGCGGGCAAGCTTGCGGGCAATCGTATATCGAAATTACCGGAAGTGGATCAATGGTCATTCAGGGGCAAACGTTGAATTACAAAACGGTTGCTTATACAAATTATTTTTACATTGCTCCGCAAATGTCGCCTCCGCAAACAGGCGTTGATACATTATTTGAACGAATCGGAACCCGACATCAAATGGAATTTATAACAGGTTATAATTGTGCAGATATCACAGATGCCGGACCTGTTTCATTCAGATGTTTTTCCGATAATCAGATTAATTTTCAGGGATCGTCAGTGGCTTGTAATTATATTACAACAGGTATTAAACCAATACAAACAGAAAAATCTATTGAGGTAAATAATCCTGTTTCAGATGTGATTCGCGTAACCATACGAAACACTGCTGATAAAGACGTTAAACATGTACTACTGATTGATCAGTTGGGTAATAAAGTATATGACCGTTTTGTGTCAGAGAATGAATTTAGTATTAGTGCGCAAAATCTTTCGAACGGCCTTTATATATTACAGGTTTCCTCCGGAAAAGATGTCCTGAATCGAAAACTGATTGTTCAGAAATAATGAAAAAGCCTCAGCTATAGTAGCAGAGGCTTTTTTGTAGTAGGTCGGTTATAATCGAAACCAATGGTTATTATTTCTTAGCATCTGCTAAAAACTGCGCTAAACCTTTATCCGTTAAGGGATGATTTAATAAAGCTGCGATAGCACTTAAAGGTGCCGTAATCACATCTGCGCCAATTTTAGCACATTGTATAATATGCATTGGGTGGCGAACAGAGGCTGCTAAAATTTGAGTTTCGTAACCGTAATTATCATAAATGATTCTGATATCATCAATTAAATCCATTCCATCCTGGCTGATATCATCTAAACGGCCCACAAACGGGGAAACATAAGTTGCCCCTGCTTTGGCAGCTAACAGAGCCTGTCCGGCAGAAAATACCAATGTGCAATTGGTTTTGATACCTTTATCAGCAAAGTATTTAATCGCTTTTACACCTTCTTTGATCATAGGAATCTTAACCACAATACGTGGGTGCAGGTCTGCCAACATTTCGCCTTCACGAACCATACCTTCAAAGTCCGTTGAAATCACTTCCGCACTTACATCACCAGTCGTGATATTACAAATATCTACATAGTGTTTCAGGATATTGTCCTGTCCTTTAATGCCTTCTTTGGCCATAAGGGATGGGTTGGTCGTTACTCCGTCTAAAACGCCTAAATCCTGCGCCTCTTTAATTTGTTCTAAATTTGCTGTGTCAATAAAAAATTTCATAGTGGGTTATTTTTTTGTAAATTTAGGATAAGCTAAAATATAATCCACACTTGTTTGTAGATTGTTTAAAGTTTATTTTTATCCAATAAATGAAGAAAAAAAAGATAGTTGTTTTTAGTGGAGCCGGAATGAGTGCCGAAAGCGGTATTAAAACTTTTAGAGATACCGGAGGTCTTTGGGAAGAATACAGAATAGAAGATGTGGCAACTTTTGATGCATGGCTTAAAAACCGTGATTTAGTACTGGATTTCTACAATCAGCGCCGTAAACAGGTAATGGAGGCCAAACCCAATGAAGCTCATATATTGGTAGCCGAATGGCAAAAACACTTTGATGTACAGGTGATTACCCAAAATATTGATGATTTACATGAAAGAGCGGGAAGCAAAAAAGTATTGCATTTACATGGAGAGATCATGAAGGGCAGAAGTACTGCCAGACAGGATCTGGTATATCCATTGAAACACTGGGAAATAAAGGCAGGAGATGTATGTGAAGTCGGATCTCAGATTCGCCCACACATTGTGTGGTTTGGAGAAGCTGTTCCTGAAATGGATAAAGCCATTGAGTTGGCTGAAGAAGCAGATGTTTTTGTAACCATAGGCACGTCATTAAATGTATATCCTGCTGCTAATTTGATACATGTCGTTCAGCCTGATATTCCAAAATTTTTGGTGGATCCGGGCGATTTTAATCTGGATTATGTGAAAAACCTTTCCATCATTAAAGCTACAGCGGTAGAGGGGATGAAAATCCTTCATAAAAAACTAAACGAATTAATTTAACCATACATTTCTGTCGATTTGATAGAGTTCCAGTATATATTATATCATGAGTAATTCATCCACTGTTAAATGTCCTAATTGTAAAACTGAATTTCAGTTAGGAGATGCCATTTCTTCTGAAATAGAAGCGAAGATCAAAGCCCGTTATGTTGAGCGTTTTAATAAAGATCAGAAGGAACTGGCCGATAAAGAAAAACAATATGAGTTGCAATTAGAGCAATTAAAAAAACAACAGGAAGAGCAGGATAAGATCATTGCTGAAAAAGTGAAATTACAAAAAGCGGTTCTGGAGCAGGAAGCTATTAAAAAAGCGGCTTCAGAGATGCAACTGCAAATGGAAATGCTCAATAAGGAGTTAACTGAAAAAGAAACGAAATTAAAAGACAGTCAGGCGAAGGAATTGCAGTTCTTATTAAAGGAAAAAGAATTAAAAGATAAAGAAGCTCAGTTCGAATTAACTCTTCAGCAAAAGCTGCAGGCCGAACGGGAATTGTTAGCCGAGCAAATAAAAAAACAGGAGCTTGAAAAAAGCTCGATCAAAGAAAAGGATTATCAGTTGCAAATGATGGAATTGAAAAAGCAACTGGAAGATCAAAAAAAATTAACGGAGGAAATGGTACGCAAGCAGGGACAAGGTTCTATGCAAATGCAGGGTGAGGTGCAGGAATTGGTGTTGGAAGAATTGTTGCGAAGTGCTTTCCCGTTTGATGCCATAGAAGAAGTAGGGAAGGGCGTCAAAGGAGCGGATGCTATTCAAACGGTTCGTAATCCTTTGGGGCAGATATGTGGTAAAATTATTTATGAAAGTAAGAATACCAAAGCGTTTGGCGGAGACTGGATCGATAAATTGAAACATGATATGCGTTCGTCGCAGGCAGATATCGCTGTGATTGTAACCGAGACTATGCCTAAGGATATGGATCGTTTTGGTATGAAAGAGGGTGTTTGGATCTGCAATTTTTCTGAAATAAAATCACTGGCTTTTGTATTACGTGATAGTTTGGTTAAAATTTATGCGGCACAAGCCAGTCAGGAAAATAAAGGCGACAAAATGAGCATGCTCTATTCATACTTAACAGGCACAGAATTCAGACAACAGATAGAGGCTATAGTAGAAGGGTTTACTGAATTGCAAATGGGTATACAGCGCGAAAAAAATGCGATGCAAAAGATCTGGAAGGAACGCGAAAAGCAATTGGAAAAGGTACTATTAAATACAACTAATTTTTACGGTTCTGTAAAAGGTATAGCAGGCAATGCCATTGGTGATATTAAATTGCTGGAACTAGGGGATGATCAGGAGTAATAGATTCTTGGCTATTGTTTAATAATTTTATTAATTTGATTATAGCCGGTTTTATTGAAAATTATTTTAGCAATATAAATCCCCTGCGGGTATTTTTCCATATCCATACTCATCACAGATTTTCCTTCATCAATGTTTTTTGTTTCTTCTGAAACGATTCGTCCCGTATAGTCACTAATTAGAATTTGTAAAGTGCCTCTGTCGGGAGCATTCACATCAACATTAATACTACTATTGGTCGGGTTGGGATAAAATTGACCAATGGAGATTTCTTTGCTTTTTAATTCTACAGCAACATTATCTGAGTATTTAAATGTTCCGTTGAAATCCGTTTGTTTTAAGCGATAATAAATGATTCCAGATGGCGGTGAATCATCCACTGCTCTATAATAGAGGGTGGATCTGCTATTGCCGGCACCTTTTATTTTTGCTATTGGTTCGAAAGAAATCCCATTATCCAAGGATCTTTCTACTGTATAAAAATCGTTATTTTGTTCCGAGGCCGTGCTCCAGGTTAAAACCACCTTATCCCGCTCAGGAGTGGCATTAAATGCTGTCAGCGAAATAGGTAATAAAATATTATTAGTACAGGTAGCTACAGCTGTATAACCGGTTAAGCACGAAGGTGTAGACCCGTCGGTAACGAAACGCAAAGTTAATGCACCATATGCTTGGTCAGATGATGTAACGGTAGGAGGTAGAGTGGACCCTGAAAAAGGACTTCCTGCAACCTGTGTCCCGCCTGTTCCAACCCCATTATAGATATATAATAAATCATAACCGGATTCAGTATTAAATCCTGAAAAAGTTAGTTTTACAGCGTTACTGCCTAAGAAGTTGGGATAATAGGTGATATAGTAGTCGTTACCGTTATAATAACAACCCGAAACAGGACTATTCATTCGCTCAGCGGGAGCAACGGCGGCCGCACAAACGGTATAAGACGATAACAGATAACGGTACTTTAAGGTAAAGTTGGTGCAGGTGTGAGCTCCGGCAGTTCCATATGAGACCCCCACATAATAAGTTGTGCTTGCAGGTGCTTGAAAAACAATGGCTCCATTATTGCAGGAGGCATTGCCGTTTCCATTACCAGTCAAGAATCCTGATGGGCTTGTGCTTGATGGTGCAGCATTATATATACTGATACGATTAGAACTACATCCACTGGCTGTACATAAATTGAATTCATAAATTCTTCCTGCTACAGCTGTAAATGACCAATAGGGACGTTTACCACTGGTGCTGTATGTTGTTGAATTGTAGACGTCTTGAGCGGGTGTTATAGCACCTACACTTGTTCCTACAATAGACTGAGCCTGTATGGTTTGATATGTAAAACAGATAGCCAATACTCCTATAGATAAAAAAACTATTTTTTTAAATCTTAATGAACTTAGCATGTTGTCTTATGAGTTTAATTTTAAATACCTATTGCGATCAATACTATTTGAAATATCCGGAAGAATATAACTGATTTGTACTTTAAAATTAAAGACATATAAAATGATGTGAAGGAGGGCTGCCACTCCTTTTAGAGGATTTTTAATACCGGTTTTGCTACACTATACAGATAAAACTAAAATAATTAGGAGTGAAAAAAGAACCATTTAGCAACTGCTTTAAAAGGAGTTTGATAATTTTATTTCAGAAAAAGTTGAGGTATATCACCGTATGATAAATTCAACTCTTCGGTTTTGTAGCTTACCTTCTTCCGTTTCGTTGGTTGTAATTGGCTTAGAACTGCCATAGCCTTGATAGATAATTCTGGATTTTGAAATACCCTGCTGTATTAAATAGTTAGCTACTGCTTTTGCTCTGTTTATGGATAGTGTTTTATTAAAGGGTTCTTTTCCTGAATTATCCGTATGTCCATAAATTTCAATAAGTGCGCTTGGCTTTTTCTTCAAATATTGAACAATGTGATCTAATTCAGTGAAGGATGCCTGTAAAAGAAGGCTCTCGTTACTTTTGAATGAAATGCACTTGAATGTAAGCAGGGTATCCTGAACAACTTTTACAGGAGATTCAGGTAACGGATGTTCAATTGTATCGGGTTGTAAGGGTAATATTGTTTCAACAAGACTTACATCATCTATAAAATAGTAAGCATCCCTCTCTGAAGTTTGATTGATGCGTGTTTTAATATTTTTAGGAGCTTTTAGTTTTGTTTTTTTAATCCGGTTGATCACAAAACTCCCGAATAAAAGATATTGTTCCCCTCCCTTGGCTGTATAGGTAGCCGTTACCTGGTGCCAGTGATGGATATCATTTCCAACAAGGCGTTCAATAGATATATATACCGGATGCATATCTGTAATACAGTCGGAAGAAGCATAGTTAGCTTTGGATGGCATAAAGCAAACGCCCAGTTGATTGACAGATGCCTGTGAGTAATCGGCGAGGCTGAGGTACATGGTGAAAAGATAGGTGTGGTTCTTTTTTAATGGTTCTTTTAAAGGCGTTTGAAGATATTCGCGGTAATTTCCATGCGAAAAGGCAAAGAAACCGGCGTAGCAGGTTCCTGAATGAGGATATTGATAACCCATCGTGTTTTGAGGAACGTCTACTTCCGAATAGATGTTGTCCGACCGTTCTTTGGTTTGTCGATTACAATGGCAAAAGAGGTCAGATGTTCCCCAACTGGGAATGCTCCAGAAATCAGATGCGCTTACTTTCGAAAAATCCATCGGAATAAATTTATTCATTTCAAAACTTGAATCAGGGACGAGATTTTGTGCCCTGGATAAGTCAATAAGTATCATGTAGAAAATAAAAATCGTAATAACTTTCATAAAGCTAATTGCCAAATCGTAAAATTTGACCGTTATAACGAACGATTTTGATTTAGTGACAACTCAATTAAGGAAAAAGTCAAATAGACTAATTAAATAATAACAGCTATTTAGTTGGCTTGTTTCTCAAATCTTAATTTAATGTCGTCATAGATGAGTCCAATAAGTAAGAATGATGCTGCAATAATAAGTACATAAAGTTCCATCCCTGAATAAAGTATACCGCCAAGAAGACCACCTAAAAAGAAAAAGCTAATAATGGTTAATCTTAATTTTATGGAAGAATATAGTTTCTCTTTTTGTTCTTTTAATTTGTAAAAAAACAGCTGGGATATTTCAATTCCAAGATCTGTGAATAGTCCGGTTAGGTGCGTTGTTCTTACGGCTGCGTTTGAAATTGTAGTAACCAAAGAATTTTGCAAGCCCATTGCAAATAGCAATGCAAATGCCAGAACATTTGGGGCTTTCGAAATCAGTTGCTGCCCAAAGATAGCTACAGATATTAAAATCAGGCTCTCAATGATCACCGGGACTCTGTAAATCAGCCGATCATTTACTTTAGCGGCAAGTTCAATTAAAATATTGGAGAAAAAGGAACCCAAAAAGAAAAAGAAGATATATAAAAAGTAAATGAATCCTTGCCATACATTGAGTTTTAATAGCTCGTCAACAAAAAAAGCGAAATGCCCCGTTACATTTGTTGTTAATTTTTGAACAGCTAAAAACCCCGCCACATTCACAACTCCTGCTACAAAAGATAATAAGGAGGCAATACTTAAATTGTGTGCTAATGTTCTTGTTTCTCCTCTGTGTCTAAACATATAAGTAGTGGCTTTTTTTACTTTATTGTTTTGTTACTAATTAATGTTTCTACAAAGGTGCTATAATTTTTACTGGTCCGCAAGAATGGGAGGTTTAAAATTATTTAACCAGGCAATTGCTGTATGAATTTCAGTAAAAAATCTAACAGGAACGGGAGTTCCGTGGACCTTTATCAAAAAATTAAGGATAAGACGTTGTGCCAATGATTTTATGACATAAGCTTCGGCAATAGAGTGAAGGCCTGCTTCGGGGGTAGAGAGGAACTTTTTTGCGTCGATGTCGATTAAGGTATAATTGCTGGCACTCAGTAATAAAAGAGCTTTTTGGTTGTTGCTTAATTGGCTAACAGCTTTGTGAATTTCTTTGATATCCGCTACGGTGTATGTTCGGTCTGTAGAGTTGATCTGAATAATTGAGTCATTACGTAACTTTAATTCAGTGTGACCGAGATTAATTTTTACAGGTTGTTTAAGTGCCATCGGTAGGCAAAAATACAATTATTTTTGAAGGATGAAATTTATCAGACTTGATTAATATCAGTAGATTGAAGATGGTTTTTGTTTAAAATCAGATGATTGGTTTATACGCGTTTTTGTTTGACGTTTTATTCTGAAAGGATATCAGGATGGATGGGTTTAAGATCTTCGTTCTTTATTTCTTTATAAAGTTTGCGCAATGCCGCAGTGTCTCTTAAGGGATAATCGATTCCCATATTACTATAGTAAATGCCATCTTTTCGAATCGCAATATCGATGAGATCACGTGTCATTATTTTTATAATAACACGGTCGGGCGTATGCGCTTTTTCAATAAATCCGTATTCTTTTAAAAGGTCTTCACTCAGTAGTTTCATATGATAAAGTAGGCATGTTTATGGTAAAAATACCAATTGTTTGGGAGTTAAACATACCCAATGCGTGGTATTTTATAGTGTATATGACCGTGTGTATTTGATCAGTTTCTTTTGAGCCATCCTGTAATACTCATACGGGGTTGCTGTGTTACAAGTACTTCGTGCTGCAGTTCATTGCTTTTAAAGAAAACGGTTTTGCCTTCGGTAGGGTTTATTTTTTTAGTGTTGTAGTTCTGATAAATGACTAATTGTCCTCCGTCTTCTTCTTTCCAATCTTCATTCAGATAACTGATCATGGAGTATTTGCGACTGGTGTTATTTTTAAATTGATCGACGTGTTTTTGGTAAAAACTTCCGGTCTGGTATAAAGAGTAATGGAATTCGTAATCCGTGATACCCGCAAAACAACTGCGGTTCAGGTATTTCACAAAATCATCAACCTGATCAAAAAAATCATCTTCATGCGGGTTGTGATGTGCTCTGTCGAGCCAGTAAATCAAATCGCTTCTTACATTGGTGTCGTGGGTGAGCTCTGCCTGATTACCGGTGCCTGCTGGCACCATTTTTTTTTGCTTCAGCAGGGTTGCCATATTTTGTTTCAGGTGCTGAGAAAGTTCGTGGCTTATAAAATGATCGGCGATACCGACATTATCTTTTATAAAACTTTCGATCAATGTTTCAAAGTCATTTTCCATAGGCTATAAGCCTGATTAGACAGACAGTTATTAAAGATAAGGTTATAAACGGACAATGCCAGGTTTTATATGCAATTTGTGAATTAAATTATTAGGGAATTTAGAGGTAAATCGTTATCTTGTATGTAGTTTTTAATCCCTGTTTACTTAATAATAGATTTTATGAGAAAAATAGTATCCATTATCATTGTTTGTATCGCTTTTGGCGGTAATGTATTAGCAGCTCCTTTTAATGGACAAATACAGCATTTTAAGCAGCCCGATGGCAGTATGGTAGATGTAAGGCTATATGGAAATGAGTTTTATATGCGTGCCGAAGGACTTGACGGCTATACATTGGTGCGTGATAAGGTGAACGGTTGGATTTGTTATGCAACCTTGTCGGATGATAAAATGGAACTTAGAGCGACGTCTGTTGTTTATAAAGGGATTGTTGGTGATGTTTCGAGTTTGCGAAATGATATAGGAGTTTCCAAGCATCTGGATATCTTGCCTGCAGCTATTAAAGAGATCATTAAAAAAAATCAAACTGCTTTGGAAGGTACTGCTCATGGAAGTACTCACCCCACCAATAGTATTAACAAGCGTGTTTCCGGAACACCGGTTAATTTGGTAGCCGGTAATATCAAAGGGCTTTGCATTGTCGTAGATTTTTCGGATGAAGTAGGTACGGTGCCAATGACAGAGTTTAATAATTTCTGTAACGATTTGAATTATACCAATTATGGTAACAATGGATCATTACGTAAATTCTATAAAGATATTTCAGGAGGTTTAGTGGATTATCAAAATGTGGTATATGGTTATTTCAGAGCGCCATTAACCTTTGCACAATATGATGCCATGCCTTATGCGCAAGGAGCGCAACAGATTTTGGGATTGGCACTTAACTGGATCGATTCTCAGGGTTTTGATTTTTCGACTTTATCCACTAATCCCGACGGGAGCATACAGGCCATTAATTTAATGTACACGGGTACTCCTCCAAACTGGGCACAGGGCATGTGGTTTCATAAAGGAAACTATATTGGCTTCTCCGCAGATGGTGTACATTCCAACGATTATAACTGTTCACCTGCAAAAGATCCTTTAACGCTGGCTACGGTAGCCCACGAAAACGGACACATGATTGGTAAATGGCCGGATACCTATAAGTACGGTAACACTTCTGGACCTGACGGTATTGGCGCATTTGATCTGATGTGCTGGTATGGCGATTCGTATAACCCCGTGCCTCCTAATCCTTTATTCAGAAGCAATGTAGGATGGGGAAGAGTTGTGGATGTGACTAATTATAATGGCATCAATAAGGATACAGCCAACTCCATGACTTGCTATAAATACCGAAATATTAATGACACAAATGAGTTTTTTTTACTGGAAAACAGAATGGCGGTCGATCGTAGTACGTATATCCCCGATCAGGGATTGACTATATGGCACATCGATAGAAACGGCGATAATCAATCTACTCATCATGAAGTGTGGCTGGAACACGCCGATAATAATTATAATAATGAGGATAATGCCTGTTTCAGAAATGGGTTTAATGCAGAGTATAGTTACTCTACTACTCCGGGTTCAAATTTTTATAATGGCGACCCAAGTGGTTTAAGAGTATGGGATATCAGTAATGCCATGACCAATATGACCTATCGTTTGGGTAGTGGTCAGGCAGGACCTTCGTTAAATTTGATGTATGTGAATTTGTCTGGTGATACCAACGGGAATGGCTTTGTGGAACCGGGAGAATCGGCAAACCTTAACGTCAATTCGCTTAATTTTGGTCAATTGAGCTCTTCTTCGGCAAGTGTTACCTGTACTGCTATTGGCCCTAACGCAGGTTTAGTTACTGTAAATACACCGTTAGCAATGCTTGGGACTATTGCCGTGGGGCAAACTATTCCATCTGCTTTTAATATTACAATTTCACCGGGCGCTGCTTTAGGAACAGCTATTGATTTAAAATTTCTATTGTCGGATGGAACAGATTCGATTTATATTACGCGAACAATTATTGTGGGAGTGCAGTTGTTAATGAGTAATTCTTCGGATAACACCTGCTCGGCACTATTTTACGATGCCAATGGAGAAACTAATTATGATAATAATACAGATTTTACAAAAACGATTTTTCCTTCTTCATCCAACAGTGTTATCAAAGCCGATTTTATTGAGTTTGATGTAGAAGATGAACCTTCATGCGGATATGATTATTTAAAGATATATGACGGACCCAATACGTCGTCGACATTGTTAGGGATGTATTGTGGAACTAATTCTCCGGGCCAGGTAACATCTTCTCATGCAAGTGGTGCTTTAACCTTTGTATTTCATTCAGATGAAGGTTATACTACTACCGGCTGGAAGGCTATTATTTCCTGTTTAACTGCAACCGGCGTTCAACGTAATGCCCTTTCTTCGTTTGATGTGTTTCCAAATCCGTCTACCGGAACAGTGAATGTTCGTTTTGATAACACAACCAATGCCACGTTATCTGTGTTGGATTTAATGGGTCATCAATTATCGGTTACTACTATCGAATCCAAAGGCGATACAACCATTGATCTATCAGATCAACCTAACGGAATGTATTTTCTGAGATTACAGGTAGGAAATGATGTTATAGTGAAAAAAATAGCTCTAAACAACTAATTTTCTTTTTATAAATAAATACAATTGGCCAAAAAAATAATATTATTGCGCTTTTATAATTGTATATGTTTTTGAGGAATAATTAATGGAGCAGCAACTCATTTCGATAAAAGACTTTTATTATGATTTGCCCGTAGATCGTATCGCCCAATATCCTTTAGCAGAAAGGGATCAGTCAAAATTATTGGTATACAAAGGAGGAGTTATTTCCCAGTCTCAATATACTTCTATTGCTGATTTTTTACCTGCGGATAGTTTATTGTTTTTTAATAATACAAAAGTTATTCCAGCCCGTTTATTTTTTAAAACAGATACCGGAAAAGATATTGAAATATTTTGCCTCGAGCCTATTTCGGATAACAGTGATGTGTATGCCAATATGATGGAGCAGGGTAGCTCTACCTGGAAATGCCTGGTTGGCGGGGCTGCCAAATGGAAACAACAGTTTGTCTTTTTACATCATCCGGTTATACAAATTAAAGCAGAGATTAAAGAGCGACTACAGGGAACTTTTATATTAACGTTTACATGGGAACCTTCCGATAAAACATTTGCAGAGGTATTGCAAATAGCCGGTGCAATTCCTATTCCTCCTTATTTGAAGAGGGCTACCGAAGAACTGGACCTTGAGCGGTATCAAACGATATACGCTAATAAGGAAGGCTCTGTGGCAGCGCCAACCGCAGGTTTGCATTTTACAGATGCTGTATTTGAAACATTGAGAACCAGGAATATTGTACCCACTTATGTTACGCTACATGTGGGCGCAGGCACCTTTAAGCCGGTAAAGTCTGAAACCATGGGGGAGCATGATATGCATGCAGAATATATTGATGTACCTTTATCAACGGTGGAGTATCTCTACTCAAATTTACATAAACCGATTACCGCTGTGGGTACAACCTCTTTAAGAACGCTGGAAAGTTTATTTTGGATGGGGGAAAAGATCAGCCGTGAGCCATTTTTGAAACCACAGGAATTGTCTATAACCCAATGGCAGCCCTATGAATCGGTTACTGTTATATCTTTGGAGGAAGCTTTACTAAGTATCATTACCTATTTAAAAAGGCATCAATTAAATACATTGTATGCTAAAACCAGTTTGCTAATTGCACCCGGTTATCAGTTTAAAGTAGTGAATCAATTAATTACAAATTTTCATCAGCCGGAAAGTACACTGATTTTATTGGTAGCCGCTTTTATTGGAAAGGATTGGCGAACAGTGTATCAATATGCGCTCGATCATGACTTCAGGTTTTTGAGTTATGGCGACGGCTCTTTGCTTTTCAGAACTACATAAAAATATTTTTTTGTTGCCAGATATGCTATGTGCATTCTTATCTGTTCAGTTTTAAGTATTTTTTAATGCTTTTCTTTTGTCATTGTTTCTATGACAAAACAATCATATCTACAACTATTTCTATTTGGCTCCTTTGAACCTAATTTTGGTATAAGAAAAGAGCTATTAATTAAATACGTAAAATTATGAAAACGATCAATGTATTTGTATGTATGATATTCATGAATATTACTACACTAACTGTATTTTCTCAAAAAGGGTCTGGAGTTTCTCAGTTGGAAATCACCGGTGCTGCTTTGTTAAATGATAGCCGCACGAATGATTATGCCATATCGGTATATCTGGATGGTACCAAAATCGATTCTATGTATAATAAGTCCAAAAGAAAGATCAAATTTTATGTGAATTACAATCAGGTATATACTTTTTTATTTCAGAAACAAGGATGCAAGGATAAGATCCTGATTGTGAATACCATTATACCTGAGGGATTGAAAGAAATGCAGGATGATACATTTGATTTTGAAGTGGAAATGACTCAGTCATTAACTAAAAATAGTGAAGAAATAGAAGATTACCCGGTGGCTGTTCTTAATATTAATAAAAAAGAGGAACTGCTACAGGCCAGTGAGTCGTATTATCAATTTACACATCAGGATTGGGATTTAACAACCGTTAATGTATCAGATGCTACTGCATTAAAGAAATCAAAACACAAATAGCACACTCTATCATTTACAAATACCTATCGGTAAAGGCTCCGCTTTTAAGCGGGGTCTTTAGTTTGAAGAACCCCTTATCAATTTCATTAGAACAGCACTCTGAAATCACAACCTTCTTTAAAACGATTACAGCCATAAGCGGTCTTACCTTTAAGGATGACTCCTTGCTTGCACTTTGGACAAGTCTGGCCTTCGGTAATGGTGTTGGAAACAGGAGTAGCGGAAGTTAACGAGGCTTTACTCTTTTCAGTTTCTTCTATTAACTCAATACCAAAATCGTTGTTTAAGATTAAATGCCCGTTTACTTTTTTGTGGTGAATTGTAAATCCTTTGATGGATGGTGTTTTCTTTTTTTGAATCAGGGCTTGAATTTGTTTGTCGCTGAGTTTTTTTTCGCCAAACTCAAAATTAATTCTGAAGGAGCAGCCTTCTTTAAAATGACTGCAGCCAAAAGCTGTTTTGCCTTTTATCATCTGTCCTTTACCACATTTAGGACAGGTGAGAGGTATTTCTTTTGCCGGTTTGGTATCGCTTTTTGTTTTTTGATCTGATGCGACGGACTTGCCGGCTGCACCCGAAGTGACGGCAGTATCCTGTTTCTTTTCCGCTTCAATTGTAATAGAATTTCCAAACTCCGATTTTACTTCTTTCGTCAGGTCACTCACCATGTCTTTCATTTCGGTCAAGAACAAATGCGGATCATATTCCCCTTTTTCGATTTGACGTAATTTCTTTTCCCAAATCCCTGTTAGTTCAACGGATTTGAGCAATTCATTATTAATGGTTTTTATTAATTGTATACCGGTAATAGTTGGTACTAAATTTTTTCTCTGGCGTGTAATGTAGTTTCTTTTAAATAATGTTTCAATAATGTTGGCTCTTGTAGAAGGTCGGCCAATGCCGTTCTCCTTCATCAGATCCCTTAATTCAGGGTCATCCACCTGTTTTCCCGCTGTTTCCATAGCTCTTAAGAGTGTGGCTTCCGTGTGCATTTTTGGTGGTTGAGTTTGTTTTTCCTGCAAATCGGGCGTATGCTCGCCTTTTTCTCCTTTCACAAACAAAGGCATTAACTGTTCTTCATCTTCTTTTTCTTTGTCATCACCATTTGCAGTGTCTTTTTTCGGATACAGAATTCTCCAGCCTTCTTCCAAAATAACTTTTCCGGTGGCGCTGAATTCATTACCATCTACGTCGCCTAATACAACGGTATTACTTACAACACAATCGGGATAAAAGGCAGCAATAAAACGTCGTGCAATGATATCGTATACCTGCTTCTCAGGTAAATACATGCCGGATGGAGGCATTACTCCTGTTGGAATAATGGCATGATGGTCTGTTATTTTTTTATCATCGAACACTTTTTTGCTTTTTCTAATGGGCTTATCTAGCAATACTTTGGTGAATTGCTCGTAAGGTTTCATGTTCTCTAAAATTCCTTTGATTTTAGGGTACATGTTCTCCGGAAGGTAAGTCGTGTCAACTCTTGGATAGGTTACCAGCTTTGATTCGTAAAGCTTTTGCAAATTCTTTAGTGTATCGTCTGCCGTGAAATTTAATTTTTTATTGCATTCAACTTGTAGCGATGTTAGATCAAATAAGGGCAGCGGGCTTTCGTTGGCATTTTTTTTCGTACTCGAAACAATTTCAAATAAGTGATTCTTGATGCTTTCTAAAAGCTGGGAGGCATCTTCCTTTTTTGTAAATTTTCGTTTAGCTGAATTGAATACAACAGCACGGTAGGTCGTTTTTAATTCCCAATAAATTTCGGGTTTAAAATTTTGTATTTCGTGATAACGATTTACAATAAGAGCCAGAGTAGGGGTTTGCACACGTCCAATAGACAATACACCTTTTCCGTTGGCATATTTCACCGTATATAGCCTGCTGGCATTCATCCCCAGTAACCAATCTCCAATAGCACGGGCATTTCCTGCGGCATATAAAAGGTCGTAATCCTTACTGTCTTTTAAATTCTCGAACCCTTCTTTAATGGCTTCATCTGTCATGGATGAAATCCAAAGGCGCTTAACGGGTTTATTGTTGGATGCTTTTGCCAGTACCCAGCGTTGTATCAATTCTCCTTCAATTCCGGCATCACCACAGTTTACTACTTCAGAGCATTGTTCTATTAGTGATTTTAGAGTGTTGAATTGTTTGGTGACACCGCTGTTGTCAATGACCTTTAATTGAAATTTTGGCGGGATCATTGGTAGAAAATTCAGATCCCAACGCTTCCAGTCGTCACTATAATCGTCGGGAGCTTTTAGGGTACACAGATGACCAAAGGTCCAGCTGATCAAATAATTATTGCCTTCGTAAAATCCATCACGTCGGTTAGTTGCTCCTAAAATACGGGCAATTTCTTTTCCAACACTTGGTTTTTCGGCAATACAGAGGATCACGGTTTGTTATTAATAGTTAAATACAACGCCTTAAATTATAGCTTAATTTTAAAATGTATAAAAAAAGTTATGCGCAATATGAAGTTATTTTCCTACACCAACGGTAAATCAAATCTCTTGTAAATGGTTATTTTTGTAGTATGGCATTACTGCTGAAAGAAAATATTAAGGTTGCTACCGATTCGATTAAAGGCAATAAGTTAAGGGCGTTTTTAACGATGCTGATTATTTTCTTTGGTATTACTGCTTTGGTTGGGATTTCTTCGGCTATTGATGCAATGAAGGGTTCCATTAACAGTAATTTTACCAGTATGGGCGCTAATTCGTTCACCATCCGTAACAAGGATACGAATGTAAAAGTTGGCAGGCATGGTAAACGGGCCAAGCAATACGAATCCATCACCTATAAAGAAGCGATCCGGTTTAAGGATGAGTTTGTGTTTCCGGTAACCACAGCGGTATCTACCATGGCATCTTTTAATTCCCGTTTAAAATTTGAGGCAGAAAAAACGAATCCCAATATCCAGGTATTTGGAGGTGATGAGAACTATCTGGCTACCAGCGGTTATGAATTGGAAAAGGGAAGGAATTTTTCCCCACAGGAAATCATTAGCGGTTCTCATGTTGTGATCATTGGTAAAGATGTAGAGTTTGCTTTATTTAAAGGGAAACAAAAAGCATTGGATAAAACAGTAACGATTAACGGCGGTAAATATAAAGTTATTGGAGTGTTGGCCAGTAAAGGAAACAGCATGGGTTTTGGTGGTGATAAAATTAGTATCATCCCGTTAACTGCTGCCCGACAATATTTTAGCAAACCTGATATGAGTTTTACAATAAGCGTATTGGCTAAAGATGCTCATTGGTTGGAATTGGCTTTGGGAGAAGCCAATGGCTTATTCAGAAAAATACGAAAAGTTCCATTGGGGGAAGAAGATAATTTTGAAATCACAAGGGCAGACAGTTTGGCAAGCATGCTGATTGGTTTAACCAGTAAAGCTTCTATGGGTGCGCTTATTATTGGCATTATCACATTGATTGGCGCCTCTATCGGCTTAATGAATATTATGTTAGTGTCGGTAACAGAACGTACCAAAGAAATAGGTATTAGAAAAGCATTGGGCGCCACCTCCGAAACCATTAAAAATCAATTTTTAATTGAAAGTATTGTGATATGCGTCTGTGGTGGTTTCTTTGGAATCTTGATGGGAATTATTGCCGCTAATTTGATTTCCTTTAATTTAAGTTCTTCTTTTTTTATGCCATGGACATGGATTATTATCGGATTTACGGTATGTTTGATTGTGGGTTTAATTAGTGGTTATCTCCCTGCTAAACGCGCGTCTCAGTTAGATCCTATTGAGAGTTTACGATTTGAATAAATTACTTAATTTCTCAACACAGAGTGAATGAGGAATAAGAGGACACAGAATATAAATATCTTTTAATTACTCAGTGAACTCAAAAACTATGACTCTCTGCGTTGAAAATGCTAAACTTATTTTTTAGCTAAGCCATAATAAAAGCCAAAGCCAAGAGTTATCATACTTATGTTCCATTTATTGGATAGCTTGGTGTAATCACTTGGCCCCCACTGATTGAATTGAGGCGACAAGGGATTGAATTGAGTAAAGCTATAGTTGTACGACAAATGTCCGCCAATTGCAAAATTTGGGTCAACAATGAAATATAAACCAACCATTGGTTCAATAAAACCTGTAACGTATGATGTAGGGTATTTTCCTATTAGAGAATCATTTTTATAGCGGATACTCCTGTATTCTCCTGTGCTATAGCCCATGTTTACTGAAAACGTTGCAAAGCCATTGTCGCTAAAAAACTTATCATAGCCAAGTTTTAAGTAACCATTCTGTACCTGTAAATTTGTATTGATATTGTCACGTAAGGGGTCTCTGAAATATTTTTGACATTTAAAGTAGGTGTAGGAATATCCTAAGCCTACAAAAAAGTTGGAAAACAATTTATAGTTTACACTGGCATCAGCCGTGATGACTCCGGTAAAGGACGTTCTGAATTGTTTACTGGAAGCTACTTTAGGTATACCCACATTGGCGCGTATCAAAAACTTTGGCAATTTAGGTATATTGTCCTGAGAAAAAGAGGACAAATAGCATATCAAGAGTATGTTTAAAAAAATGTATTTCACTGGATTATAACGTGCCACAGGATTAATTATTGCTAATATAACTAAAATATTCACATATGACGACCCTGATTATTGAAAATACAGGTGCATAAAAAAGCCTGCATTTTATTTAAAATGCAGGCTTTAAAAAAACTAATTGGTATTAAGCAAATTTGGCTTCAAATTCTTTCATAACATCTACTAATACCTGCACACTTTCTATAGGTAACGCATTGTACATTGATGCTCTGTATCCTCCTACATCCCGGTGCCCGCGAATACCATCTATATTAGCACTTTTCCATAACTTATCAAACTCAGGTTCCAATTCAGGTTTATTCAGTAAGAAACAGGCATTCATATTACTTCTGTCTTCTTTTGCCGCCGTTCCAACAAACTGAGAGTTTCTGTCGATTTCGTTATATAATAAATCTGCTTTTTGTTGATTCAGTTTTTCCACCCAGCTAATGCCTCCGTTTTTCTTTAACCAACGTAAGGTTAACATGGTAACATATACCGGAAATACAGGAGGTGTGTTGTACATGGACTCTCCTTTGATATGTACCTGATAATCCAACATGGATAACATTTTGCGTCCTGTTTTACCAAGAATATCTTTTTTTACCATAATCATGGTACTTCCCGCAGGACCAATATTTTTTTGTGCACCGGCATAAATCAGGGCAAAATCTTTAGCATTTACTTTTCTGCTAAAGAGGTCGGAACTCATATCACATACTAATGGAATGTCGCATTTAGGAAAACTTTTCATTTGAGTTCCGTAAATAGTATTATTAGATGTAATGTGAAGATAATCTGCATCCTTAGGAACCTCATAGCCTTTTGGTATATAGCTGAAGTTTTTATCTTCTGAGGATGCAATTACTTTTGTATTACCTACGATCTTAGATTCTTTAATAGCTTTACTTGCCCAAACACCTGTATTAACGTAAGCCGCATATCCATTGTCTGTTAACAAGTTATATGGTACCATCGCAAATTGCGTACTGGCACCACCACCTAGATATAGTACTTCATATTCATCGCCTACTTCAAATAATTCTTTAATTAAAGCGCGGGCTTCATCCATAACCGCTACATAGTTTTTACTACGGTGAGAAATTTCCAACAATGATAAATTCATATTGTCGAAATTAATACAGGCATCAGCCGCTTGTTTTAAAACCTCTAAAGGTAAAATACCGGGACCTGCGCTAAAATTGTGAACTTTTGACATAAGGATAGTGTTTAGTTTTTCGATGGGTAAAATTAGTAATTATTATAATAGCATAAAATAATCTTTGAGTATATAATTTTCAAAAAATAAAAAGCCCATTTATCAACTGATAAATGGGCTTTTTAAAGAATTAAAATTAAGTTTACAACCACCCGCCCATGGCTGTTTTTGCTGTCTTTTTTCTGCCTTTGCAGTCGCGGTGAGTTCTGCAGGAACTAATGGCGCCCATCAATATAAAGGTAACCAGCATGATGCAAATATATTTGGTGAACTTCATATGAGTTTGTCGTTTTTTATATAATGCATCATTGAAGAAAAAGTAACACCTTCAGCAATGTTATTCTAATTATTAGTGTTTAACCAATTTCTTAATAGCTATACTATTTCCCTGCTGAATCCTTATAAAATAAAAACCGTCGGTTAGCTCATTAACAGGCATCACTGCTTTTTTTCCTTCATATAATTCAGTACTGTTGATGGCTTTGCCAAGAACATCCGTGATCGTAATGGTTGTTTTAATGGATATGTCTTCATTAAACGATATTGTGATTTCAGTAGTAGCAGGATTTGGTGCGATGCTTATCAATTTATCCAGATTAATCGTATTCATACCAAGAGGTATGTTGAAATTATTTTTCACATTGGATTTTGATTTATTGATTTGAGCGTTAGGTGATAACTTAAATGAAGCAGAACAATTGAAGCCAAGCGCTTCCACTCTCCAAACACCATTTGGATAACTTGCGTAGGCAGGATCATTTAACGACGTTTGAGTTCCCGATGCGCTTCCCACAACGGTCCATGTTCCGCTGGCCGTATTGTCTCTTATCAGATTAAACGTACTTACAGGAGTATTGGCAGCTCCTTCTACATCATAGGTGTTCCAAAAGTAAGTACCCGTTGAGTTGGAAATAAAATAAATAGAATTATGGTAAGCACTCATCGCACTATAATTACCACAGCTATCCCGTAATTGTAATTTGTAGCGGTATGATGTAATGTTGGGGTTACCATTAGCAGGGCCTATACTTCTGGCCGTATCAATAAACTCACTATAAGCCGACTGATGTAAAGAGCCAATTCGTCTATAAGTTCCGGTGCTGACTTCACGATACACAATAAAACTATCCACGTTATTATATGGCGTTTTATCCCAGATGATATGATTAAATTGCGATAAAGAATCAACAGTTACAACACAGATAGATGGCGTAACAGGTGTTACCAAATTTAAACTAAATGTTTTTGAAGCATTACAGCCATAGCTGTCTTGAGCATTAACCGTATACACCGTGTTGCCGGATGGCTGCGCATTAATAGTGGATCCCGTTACAGAGCCCGGAAGCCAAGTGTACGTGGAGGCGCCGCTTGCCGCAAGTGTATTGGGTTTATTTAAACATACCAGATTTTTACCGGTAATAGAAATGGAAGGCGTGTTTATTACTGTAAAATTTACGGTTTTTGTATTGACGCATGAATTTGCGTCGGTGGCTGTAACGGTAAAGATTCCTCCTGAAGTATGCACAGTTGGCATACCGTTAAGAATATACGATGGATTCCATGTATAGGTGGAGGCTCCGGAAGCAGTAAATGCTGCAGGGTCACCATAGCATATAGTGGGAGAAGGAACAATACTGATTGAAATGGAAGGCAACGAATAAGGAGTAACAGATTGAACCATTGTTGTCGATGTTCCACAGACATTAGTAGCAGTTACCACAATACTAAATGTTGTAGTTGGACTATATGATATGGTTGTGGCTGTACCAGTAGTTGGCGAAAAGGAAATACCGGATGAACCAAGAGTTCCCCAGGAATACGTAACACCCAGTTCGGGAGTTGATGCTAATGCAATTGTTCTTGTGGCGCTACTTCCCATACAAAGCGGTGTTATATTGGATGTTGTGGTAACTGTAGATGGAGGGGTGCACGAAAGTTTAAACATATATGCATCTGAACCGTATAAATTTGCAGTTAATGAATAGGTACTAGTTGGACTTGGGTCAAAATCACAGGTTCCAAAATAATCGCCGCATATAAAAATATTATTATGTGCATCAAGGGCAAACCCTTCAGCGTTAACCCCACTGCTGTTTCCCCAGTTTTTACCCCATACAAAATTTCCAGCAGGATCCATTTTTATTAATAATCCATCTACATTAGTGCCACCAATATTACTAACAGTATATGTTCCGGCTGCACTTAAATCTAAATCTACATCTGGGCCTGTAAAAAAACCTTCCAGTAAAATATTTTTATCTGAATCTAAAATAATTTTGGTACCACCATCCGATGATGTACTTTCAATATGTTGTACCCAGCTAAATACAAAATTTGAATTCAATTTACTTATATATCCATCATTATCATTTGCTGTTTGAACAATTAATTGGCTAACACCCGGACTTGGATCAAAATCACAAGCGCCTGCAAAACTACCTGTCAAATAAAGATTATCCAATGCATCTATTGCAAGATCAGTTACTCCATCGTTATCAGTTCCTCCAAATGATTTCGCTAAATTTAAACCGCCAGTCGCAGCTGGTATTCGTTGCATATAAACATCGGAAGCACCAGCCGCAGTAAAAGAGGTAACTCCATTTGTTATACTTGCTGTATAAGCACAAACCATGTACAAATAATTTTGAGCTGTATTTAACTCAATATCACTTGGACTTTCACTATTAGCTCCTCCCATTATACTGGCCCATACAAATGAAGGAGAAGTTGCTATATTATTATACTTAAAAACAAAAATATCTTGTAAGCCATGTGAGGTTAAGTTATAGGTAGAGGCTGATATATCGAAATCTACTGTTCCTGTAAATGCTCCTGTTACATAAACAGATCCTGCATTATCAATTGTTAGCGCTACACCATAATCTGTGCTTGTACTGCCAATTTTAAAGGGAGTTCCCAACATATTTCCATTTGGATCAAGACAAGAAAAAAACATATCACTACCACCGTTTGAAACCAAATTAGAGGTAGAAGCGCCTGGATCAAAATCTACAGTCCCTGTAAACTGTCCTATATAAAAAATATTTCCATTTGCATCACATTTTAAATCTGAAATGTTGTCATTATCGGTAGTATTCCCAATTCGTTTAGCCCAAATCAATCCTCCATTGGTATTAAATTTAGCAATAAAAATATCTCGTCCACCAGCAGACGTTAAATTAGTTACTCCAATGCCCGGGTCAAAATCAACGGTATTATTAAAGCCACCAGCAACTATTACATTGCCCGATGGATCAGTTACCATCTCTTGAGCCCAATCATAAGACTGACTAAAAATACCACTGCCAGCACTACCAAAAGACTTTGCCCAAACAAAATTTTGTGCAGTTGTCCTACAGCTAATTGAAAGAATAATGATTAGAATAAAATTAAAAATGTGTTTTTGTTGCATGACTTGGTTATATGTTTTTGAAAAATTAAAAATGGTTCATTATTCCTTTACAAATTTTTTAACTACTGAGTTTTTCGCTTGTTGAATTTTAATGAAATATACTCCGTTTGTCAGTTCATTAACTGGTATAACGGCGGTATTTCCATCATTGATTTCTGAATAGAATACTACTTTTCCTAAAACATCCGTTACAGATAATTTGGTAGCAATATTGATTGTATTACTAAAATGCACTGCTAGTTCAGTAGTAGCAGGATTTGGAGACAAGCTAACCAACGAATTTAATTCTGCAGAAGTAATGTTTGTTGGAATACCGCCGGCATTGAAATTATTTTTAACATTGGATTTTGACTTGCTTAACTGTTGATTGGTTCTGGCAGAAGGATTACAGTTAAAGCCATTAGCATCTACCCTCCAAATGGCATTTGGGTATGAAGAGTAAGCCGGGTCGTTTAATGATGTTTGGCTTCCTGCACAGCTTCCTACTAAGGTCCATGTTCCTGTAGCAAAATTATCTCTAAACAAATCGTAAGTTGTTACAGGCGTTGTTTGATTTTCAATCGTATAAGCATTCCATAAATAAGTCCCTGTTGTATTGGTATAAAAATAGACAGAGTTATGATATGGGCTTAAAGCACTATAATTTCCACAACTATCACGTAACTGTAATTTATAACGGTAAGAGGTAATGTTAGGATCACCGTTGGCAGGTCCTACGCTACGGGCCGTATCAATAAAGCGACTGAATGCAGAATATTTTTGAGCACCGATACGTTTGTAGGTATTGGTACTTACTTCTCTGTAAATAATGAAACTATCCACTTTGCTCGAAATCGTTTTGTCCCAATAAATGATATTGTTGGCAAACACACTGTCTGCTGTTACCATGCAAATGCTTGGAGCAGACGTAGCAGGAATAATTACGGAAGATACCGCCGAATTTGAACATCCGTTGGTTGATCCTGTTACAGTATATATGGTAGTTGCTGAAGGGGTTACTGTAACAGATGCTGTATTTTGTCCTGAACTCCATGTATAGCTTGTTGCTCCGCTGGCGGTTAATGTAGCACTTGTTCCTCCACAAATAGTTGCAGATGTGGCATTAACAGACGGGATAGAATATATCGCAATGGTTTTTGAAAATGCGGCACTGGTATTGGTAGTTCCAATAACATTGGTTGCATATAACGTAATTGTTTTTGTACCAATACTGGAATAAGTTACCTGAGGGTTTTGAGATGTAGAGCTGGATGGACTTCCTCCAGGCATAATCCAGTTCCAGCCACTGGCCATATTAGCTGAATGATCCGTTAATTGAATAGGTTGACCAATACAACCGGATACAGGCATTGAAAAATTCGCCACCGGAGGTGTCAGGTGCCGCACCCGAAATGTTGATTGGTACTTTTACCATTTGATACCCACCGGAAACATGTAAGAATTTTTGTGCACCCGAATGGAAGTTTCCGTTTAATTTAAAATTTAAGCTAACATTTGCGCTATCATTAACATCTGCCGGTAAATATTTATAGTAAAAAATTAAGGTGTCTATTTGTTGATTATAAGGCAATCCTCCTCTTGGGGGGCCATTGTTTACAAAAGATCCGGTAGTAGCAACGGCAGCGCTTACACCACCACCACCAAACGATGGGCTTTGAGTTTGCAATTCAAGGGCATAAGTACCACTATAGAAATCACTGGTTTGGTAATTTCCTCCCTGGTTGTTACCATTAATATTCCATCCAACAACCTGAGAGTTGCTTAATGTTTGCCAGGATTCTAAATCGCCGTTAAGTAATGACGGCTGAAAAGACACGCCGGTAAAAGAAATACTGTCAACCTGTAACATGTTTCCCGGAACGCCTTTGTTGTTACCAAAAGGAAAACTGGACGCCATACCAATAATAACGGAATCAGGAGCTGTAGCTAAAGCAGGGCTAAAGTTTTTTGAAAAAAGAGTGTAGGAAGATTGTGTAGCCGTAATAGCCCACATGTATTGACCGATCAATGTCCCGTTTTTCTTGAACATAACAATGATTAAGGATGAGTCATTAGGCATGATGTTGCTTTTGTAATGAAATCTTAATCCTGTAGGCGTTTGAGTATACGGAAATCCACCACGTGGAGGGTTTTTTCCGGGATCACCATTAGCAAAATAGGCCAGACTTGTATCAGTGCCGGATAACATCGTTGTTAATTTAATGGCATAATTTCCATGAAAGGCATCTGTTGTTTTTATAACATTAATTGGTCCAATGGTTCCATGATCACCGTGAAGGTTGGACGCATCATAATTAGATGGGTTTTCGTAGTTAATTGTGTTCCAACTTTCAAAACCTCCGTTTGGAATCGATTGGCCGACTAAAAAAGAAGATAATAGGGTTACTAAAATTGTAAATACATGTTTTTTCATGATGAGTATATTTTATAACAAAAATAGTACTTTTTTTCGTTTATCGGTTAAATGGTCATGTTAAAAGTGAAATAAAGCGACTTTAAATGTTAATTCGTCGAATGCGAAAAATGCAGTTTTTTCGATTTTTAATTTTATATTTACTAGGTAAAATAGATACTCAGGATTAGTGCGCGTTCGACATTTATATATCAGTTTCCTTCTTTTTATTGTATGCAGCTACTCATTAACTGCCCAGCAAGGAAACGGATATACCAGTAACTTTTCTACTGCTATTTATAAAGGAAGTGATCAAAACTGGGATGCTGTTCAGGATACTGTTGGAAAATTGTACTTTGCCAATCTCAATGGCGTTATTATGTATGACGGCCGTTTCTGGAAAACAGTTCGCTTGTTGAACAATGCCAGTGTTTTCTCGTTGGATAAAGATAACAACGATAAAATTTATGTGGGTGGCGATAATGAATTTGGATGTTTGCAGCAAAATTCAAATGGTATTATTAATTATGTCTCCCTTTCAAAAGGTCTGTCGGAAAAAGATAAGGAGTTTACCACAACCTGGGCAACACATTGTATAGAATCAGATGTATTCTTTTGTAGTAACGAAAAGTTATTCTGGTATAATCAAAAAACAATCAAATCCTTTTCCCCCGAAGGAAGCGCATTTCACACATTTTTTAAAGTCGGAAAACATTTATTTGTTCGGGAATATGATAAAGGATTTAAAGTATTTGAAAACGGAGAACTTCATTTTATACAGGGAAGCGAAGAGTTTGCGGATAAAAAGGTATATGCCATTTTAAACGTAGAGGGCAATACCTACATGGTGGCAACCCGCAATGATGGCGTTTATATATTATATTATAATGATAAAAATCCTACCAAATCTGTATTTGTAAAGCGTACCTCATTAATAGATACATGGCTCAAAGAAAATGAATTGTATTGCGGTTCACGTATTGGAGAAAACAGATATGCCTTTGGTAGTTTAAAAGGCGGGATGATTATTACCGATAGGGCCTTCCGAATCATTTCGAAATTAAATTCCAATAACGGCTTGCAGGATGATGCGGTAAAAAATATTTATCAGGATTCAAATGACAATCTTTGGCTATCCTTGAATTTTGGGATAGCTTTTTATGAGAACAACACGCCTATTACGTTCTGGAAAAAAACAGAAGGTGTGAAAGGGGTAGTGGAAAATGTGATCATACATAAAGGAAACACTTTTGCCGCAACGGATAAAGGACTTTTAAAATTAAATGAAAATACTTCAAAGTTTGAAGAAACAGAAATCACCATTGGGTGCTTTTCGCTGGCAAATTCAAAAGAAGATTTGTTCATTGCGTCCGTTGACGGCCTTTATTTGTATGATGGAAAACAATATAAGTTAGTGTTGGAAGAATTTACCTATTCAGTATTTTATGATAGTATTAAAAATGATTTATATGTAGGAACGGATTATAATTTATATAAAGGAAAGCTAGCCGGAGGTAAATATAGTATAACCGATAAGCTTGAAGATATAGGAGCAGTGAGGTATATCGCCAGTGATAAAGAAGGTAATATAATGACTGCCACAGCTAATAATGGTGTATTTGTTTTAAAACCTGATGGCAAGAAGATACATTTAACCACAAAAGAAGGCTTACCGGGAATGAATGAAAACCATGTCTTTTCATATAATGGCCGATTGTTTATATCTACCGATAGTGGCTTTTTTGAATGGAACCCTCAATCAGAAAATAAAGTTGTTGCTTCGGTTAAATTAAATTCATACTCATCTTCAGTAATGTATATCGCATCAGCCGCTCAAATCAAAGATGAAATCTGGTTTCAGTCAACACATGAAGATAAGAAGATCAATGAGAGTCTTGAAGAAATAGTGAGCATAGCACCCGATCATAACAAGTTTAAATTAACCACGTCTTTTTTGAATCGTATTCAGGGCGCTAATGCCAAACACTTTTTTTATGATCATAACAAAGTGTATATAGGCACCAATCAGGGTTTGTTTTGTTACGATCTTCAGCAAACATTAAAACGGTCCAAGTTTAAAACCATTATCTCAAGAGCTTTTTTTGGTGTTGAAAAAGATTCCAGCTTTCTTGAGAATTATTCAGGAGATTTTGCAATTGAATCGCCCGACATTTTATATAAAAATAACCAACTGTATGTTTACCCGGCTGCTACAAGTTATTTTGGTCCTGAATTCATTAAATTCTCCTATTATCTGGAAGGTGCTGACGAAGCCTACAGTGATTGGGCCGAAAGAAAAGTGATCGAGATCCCTAAAATAAATGAAGGTTATTATGTTTTTCATTTAAAAGCAAAAAACATATTAGGTATAGAATCGGAAGAGATCAGCTTTTCATTCACGATCCTGCCACCTTGGTATAGAACCACATGGGCTTGCGTATCATATGTGCTATTGCTGATAGGAGCTGTTATCATCTTTGTGAAACTTTATACCAAACGATTGAAAGAAAAGAACATAAGTCTTGAAAATACGATAGCATTGCGCACAAAAACAATTGTTGACCAAAAGCATGAGTTGGAACATAAGAATAAAGAAATTGTAGATAGTATCAACTATGCTCAACGTATACAAAAATCACTATTGGCAAGCGATACTTTATTGAAAAATAATTTAAAAAATTACTTTGTGTTCTTTCAACCAAAGGATATTGTAAGTGGTGATTTTTATTGGGGAGCTGAACTGGATAATCAACGATTTGTTCTGGTAACAGCTGATAGTACAGGGCACGGAGTACCGGGTGCCATTATGAGTATGTTAAATATTTCTTGCTTAAACGAGGCTATCGAAGGTCAAAAATTAAAACAACCAAGTGATATTTTAAATTATACCCGCAGCAAAATTATCAAACATCTATCCAATGATGGAAGTGAAGCCGGAGGAAAAGATGGAATGGACTGCAGCTTAATCAGCTTTGATTTGAAAAATAACCAATTGAGCTATAGCGCTGCCAATAATCCTATCTGGGTGGTGCGGGAAGGAAGTATTATCGAATTAAAACCCGATAAAATGCCGGTTGGTAAGCATGACAGAGATACAGAGTCGTTTACACAACATTCATTGGAATTGCAAAAAGGTGATGTTGTGTATGCATTAACGGATGGTATGCCTGATCAGTTTGGTGGACCGAAAGGAAAAAAATTCATGTACAAGCAATTAAAAGAATTATTAATCAGTATTAGTCATTTGCCTATGCATGAGCAGAGAGAACGCCTGCATAAAGAATTGATTGAATGGAAATCAGATCTGGAGCAGATAGATGATGTATTGGTTATTGGCGTGCGAATTGCATAACGCAAGGCTCATGATTGTTTCTGCGGAATTATAACTTCCGGTATAATTTAGTTTGCTGAAATTTCTGATAGAACTTGGAAGGTTTTACTTTGAAGCGATAACCCAACGAGAAGTTAACGGCTCCATACTTTGATAAAAATGTTATCTGACTGGCATTGTACCAGCTAAAATCACTGGTGGCACTCAATAACACAAAAAACTTTTTAAAATTCAATCCGATAGAACCTCTGAAATCGCCTGATATAGATGTATAGAAGAGAGTTTGAGTGGAGTAGGTGTCTAAATAATGATAATTTCTCCATTGCTCTTCCGGGCCTATGATTAGTGTAAAATTCATAAAGAAGGCTTTCCATAAAACCAGATTGAGACTTCCTCCTCCATATACAGAAAAGGCAAATACATTCAAGCCATTTAAAGATTGATGGGTATCGTAAAAAGTTCGCACCGGTAGTGGAAAGAATGAACTATCCGAGTTTAAGCGGTTGTAATAAATATTGGCAGACAACACAAAGCTAAATGCTGATTTTAGCTGATGATAATTACAGGAGTATCCTGATTTGAATGAGAATTTATTGGAATTGGTAAAAAATAAGAACTTTGTTTTATAAGCTTCTGATCGTATACCCGGAAACTGATCATAAATACCTGTTCTTTTAAAACTGGTGTCGTAATTAGCGGTATTTTTATTATAAAACCCACTGTAACTCCTGTAACTGTTTTCCAAAAGCCAGTGGTTCCCACCAACATTTAAAGCAAAATTACGGTATTTGGTGTCGCCCTTTTTATCTGTCTGAGAAGAAGGATTTTTAAAACCAATCGAGATATTGAATTTATCGTAGTTTACCTCTAATCCATATACTAATCTGGATTCTGCTAAATAGGAGAGCTTGGATGTTCCGAGAGAATCCTTTACCAGTTTTTGCTCAATATCAATACCATAATTTCTGTAGGATTGAAAAAAAGAGATAATAAGTTTATTTCTGTATTTCGTATAATAAGTAGTGTCCCAGCCTCTTTTTTGAGCAAAAAAAGAACTGAAATTTAAAATAAACAATACTATGATTAAAAATAAACGCATCTATTAATTATCTTCGAGCTTTAAATATAAAAATAAAAAGATGAACATTAAGCCTTTAAATATAGAGAAACACGTAGAACATATTATTTCTATATTAATAGAATATACACCGAGAGTGATTGGAGCAACACTGGTTTTGATTGTTGGATTATGGCTGATCAAACGCTTATCCAAACTGGCAACCAAATCAATGGAAAACAGAGACCTGGATGTGTCGTTACGCACATTTCTCCGAAGTTTAATTTCCATCGGATTAAAGGTGGTGTTGATTGTTACCGTGGCAGGAATGATAGGAATAGGCACAACATCGTTTGTTACTATTCTGGGAGCGGCAGGTTTGGCGGTTGGTTTGGCATTGCAGGGCTCTTTGTCAAATTTTGCAGGAGGAGTACTGGTACTAATCTTTAAGCCATATCGGGTAGGAGATTCGATTGATGTTTTAGGACAATCGGGAACAGTGAAGGAGATTCAGATTTTTAATACTATTCTTTTAACGTCCGATTTAAGAACAGTGATATTGCCCAATGGTGCTGTTTCAAATGGAACGATCGTTAATAATACCAAGTACGGTATTTTAAGAGGAGATGTACAGGTAACCGTTTCTGCAGTTCATGATATTGATATGGTAAAACGCTTGTTGATAGAAGAGCTATTGAAACATGAACATGTATTAAAAGACCCTGCTCCCGAAGTAGCCGCTGTTAAAATTATAGATGGAGGCGTAACCTTATCCATTAAAGCGTATAGCCTTTCCTCTAATTTTTCGATGATAAATTCGGATACCGTAGAGCTTGCTAAAAAAGTTTTTGAAAAACATCAGATTTTACCGCCACCTGCTAAAAAATAAGTATTATTCCGACCATCGATAACTGTTGATTTCCAGCCCGGATAAATCCAATACTCTGTCAATTACAGTAGCGGCAAGTTCCTCAAACGTTTTTGGGTTGCTATAAAAGGAAGGAGAGGCAGGGCAGATGATACCACCGGACTGGGTAACTGTTTGCATATTATTTATGTGAATCAAACTATATGGTGTGTCTCTGATCATTAAGATCAGTTTCCGTCTTTCCTTTAAAATCACATCTGCTGCACGTGTCGTTAAATCATTACTGATACCTGAAGCAATACGAGCCAGTGTGCCCATACTACAAGGACAAACGATCATGGTGTTGTATTTTGCTGACCCGGAAGCGAAAGGAGCATAGAAATTGGTTTTTTCATAAAAGGTAAACTGCGAATAGTTTTTATAATCTTCATTTCCCAATTCATGTTTCCAAACGTCTTTGGCATTATCACTCATCACAACACCCACCTGTTCAATTTGACCGGAGAGTTTTGATAATTTATCCAGCAATACTTTAGCGTAAATGCTTCCACTAGCGCCTGTAATGGCTACAATTATTTTATGTTTTTGGCCCAACTTTTTTGTTATTAGTTTTGATTCGATATCCTAATGTAAATTCTAAAATGTTATTGTAGTATCCTTTATTAAACGTTCGGGCAATGATATTGTTGTAATAAATAGCCTGTTTTATCCGGTTGGGTCTGGTGGTGATAAATGAATTACTACTTCTGAAGTTTACAAACCATTTAGGGGTGATATTATATCCTAATCCTATTTTTACTGAATAGTCAAACTTTTGAAAAGGATAAAGACCTGTGAGATTGCCGGCCTCTGAAGCCTCATAATAGTTGATAAGATATGCTGCCGAAACACCTATGTCAAATAAAAATTTCTTTTGCGTATAGGTTACCAGCAACGGAACTTCAAGATAGTTGAGGTTTAAATAATAATAGGTTAAATCGTTTTTTGTTAAGTTTTGATTTTTTTGCGCCCCTTTCTGAATAAATAAAAAGGATAAATTCATACTTGTGCTTTCTGAGAAAACAGATTCTACACCAATGCCACCCATAGCACCGAGCTTATGAAATCCACTGTAAGCATCGCCATGTACCTGCGATGGAGAAACGCCTGCCGTTAATAATAAATTAAATACATTTTTCTTTTCCTGACCAATAAAAGAAAAAGGGATTAAAAGAAATATGAAAATAATCGTTTTCAAAACAGGTTAAAGGTACTAAAATCTAAGCAAACTGTTTTAGCCATTCGGTTGCTTCTCCCTTATCTTTAAAGAATCTGGTAGGCCTTTCGGGAGTAGAAATCTTTAAATAAAAATTGGCAATTAATTTTTGCGCCATCGAGGTAATCACAAAAGCATCTGCTGCCGAAAACGGATTGTTTTTGTTTTTGGACAAATGCTTGGCAAATGAGGTATCTGTCGAAGCAAATTCTTCGCAAAGAATCAGTACAGGTTTTTTATTGGATCCCCAGGCTATTTGTACCTTGATTAACTCTTCTAATTGAAGAAAACTGAATTCCTTATCATTAAATACCTCGATCTCATAAAAGTCATCCTCGTTCACTTTAACCGAAAAATTCTCGAATATGACTTTATTAGACGAATCCATTTTTATTGAAGGTATAGGACTTAAATATATAGATAAAATAATTAACTAACAATACAGACATAAAAAAACCTCATTACAATCAATGAGGTTTTTTTATAACTAATGCTAATTTTAATCAGCTTGTAAAAACGGGTATTTATAGTCCGTTGGAGGAGTAAATGTTTCTTTAATGGTACGAGGAGAAACCCAACGTAATAAATTAATTTTCGCGCCAGCTTTATCATTGGTTCCACTGCCACGGGCACCGCCAAATGGCTGTTGACCAACCACAGCTCCGGTACATTTATCGTTAATGTAAAAGTTACCGGCCGAATTACTTAATTTTTTTGTTGCCACTTCGATTGCATAACGGTCCTGAGCTAAAATAGCTCCTGTTAAGGCATACGGGGAAGTAGAATCCACCAGTTCTAAAGTCTCTTCGAACTTGTTTTCGTCATACACAAAAACAGTTAATACCGGTCCGAAAAGCTCTTCACACATGGTAACATATTTTGGGTCTTTTGTTACTATAATCGTTGGCTCAATAAAGTAGCCTTTGCTCTTATCATATTTACCGCCTGCAATAACTTCTACATTGCTGTCTTTTTTCGCAGCATCAATGTATTTAGCCAGTTTATCAAAGCTTTTCTCATCAATAACGGCATTAATAAAGTTGGTGAAATCTTCCGTAGGTCCCATTTTCATATCCTTTAAATCTGCCAACACGTAGCCTTTTACTTCTTCCCAGATATTGGTAGGAATATAGGCACGTGAAGCAGCCGAACATTTTTGTCCCTGATACTCAAACGCCCCGCGTGAAATAGCCACTGCTAAGGATTTTGTTTCGGCTGATTTATGAGCCATGATGAAATCCTTACCACCTGTTTCTCCTACGATACGAGGATAAGAACGGTATTTATGAATATTATTCCCGATCGTTTGCCAGATATTTTGAAAAACCTCTGTGCTACCTGTAAAGTGTATACCTGCAAAATCTTTGTGATTAAAAATTACGTCAGCCGCATCCGGTCCACTAGGATAAATTAAATTAATAACGCCATCCGGCACGCCTGCTTTTTTGAAAATCTCCATTAAAACATTAGCGCTGTATACCTGAGTATTACTAGGTTTCCAAACAACGGTATTTCCCATCATGGCACAACTTGTCGGTAAATTTCCGGCAATAGCCGTGAAATTAAATGGTGTTAACGCATAAATAAAGCCTTCCAAAGGTCTCCACTCCAAGCGGTTCCAAACACCGGGTGATGAAATAGGTTGTTCGGCATAGATCTCCGTCATGTATTGTACATTGAATCTTAAAAAATCAATGATTTCACAGGCACTGTCAATCTCAGCCTGGAACGCATTTTTACTTTGACCCAACATGGTGGCTGCGTTTAACTTGGCTCTGTAAGGACCTGCAATTAACTCGGCTGCGCGCAAAAATATACTGGCTCTGTGTTCCCAGCTCAAATTAGCCCACTTTTCTTTAGCGGCCAGAGCCGCCTCAATGGCTTGAGTAACATGGGTTTTATCGCTTTTATGAAAATGACCTAATACATGCTGATGGTCATGTGGTGGGTGTAAACGTACCAATACGTTACTTTCTACTTCTTTACCACCAATATACATAGGGATATTAATTTCTTTGCTGCGAAGTTCGGCAAGCATGGCTTGTAATTCTTTGCGCTCAGGGCTTCCCGGAGCATAGCTTTTTATGGGTTCGTTTGCCGCAACGGGCACTTTATAAATTCCTTTAGGCATATCGTTAATTTTTAGAGGAACGAAGTTACCCATTTTTTGGATATGAGATATGAGATATAAGATAAAAGAAGGCAGATTTTATGTTTTTTTGAGGTTTTAAATCTCTGTTCTCATATCTTAAATCTCACATCTTTTTGGTATCTTTGCCGCCTAATTTTTTTAAGAGATGATTTCTGTTTCTAATGTGAGTTTGCAATATGGCAAACGTATTTTGTTTGATGAGGTAAATGTAAAATTTACTCCCGGTAACTGTTATGGGTTAATTGGTGCCAATGGAGCCGGTAAATCCACTTTTATGAAGATTTTATCAGGCGAAATAGAGCCTAATAAAGGTCAGGTAAGTATTTTGCCGGGTATGCGCATGAGTGTATTAAAGCAAAATCACTTTGAGTTTGATGAGTATACGGTTTTGGATACAGTGATGATGGGAAACCGTCGTTTATATGATATCATGAAAGAAAAGGACGCTATTTATGCGAAACCTGATTTTAGTGAAGAAGATGGAAATAAAGCTGCAGAATTGGAAGCGGAGTTTGGTGAAATGAATGGCTGGAATGCAGAAAGTGATGCCGCTACTTTATTAACCAATGTTGGTATTCCGGTTGAATCTCATTTTAAGATGATGAAAGATTTGACGGGGAAAGACAAAGTAAAGATCCTGTTAACGCAAGCTATCTTTGGTAACCCTGATATTTTATTATTGGATGAGCCAACCAATGACCTGGATGTTGAGACTATTTCCTGGCTGGAAAATTATCTGGCTGATTTTGAGAACACGGTAGTGGTTATTAGTCACGATCGACATTTCCTGGATGCGGTTTGTACTCACACCTGCGATATTGATTATAATAAATTGAAAACATATACCGGTAACTATAGTTTCTGGTATCAAATGAGTCAGTTGGCATTAAAACAACGTAGTGATGCCAACAAAAAGATGGAAGATAAACGAGCAGAATTACAGGATTTCGTTCGTCGATTCAGTGCCAATGCCAGTAAATCAAGCCAGGCAACGTCGCGTAAAAAATTGTTGGATAAATTGGTAATTGATGAAATTCCTGCCAGTACACGTAAATACCCAGGAATTATCTTCAAGCAAGAGCGGGAAGTTGGCGATCAGATCTTGCATATCGAAAATTTATCCAAATCCAATGCCGATGGTGTTTTATTTAAAAATGTAAATATCAATGTTTCCAAAGGAGATAAAATTGCATTCATTGCCAAAAATCATCTGGCGATTACTGCATTATTTGATATCATTAATGAAGAAGATACGGCTGATAGCGGCGAATACAAATTCGGAACAACGATTCATAAAGCCTATTTACCTAACGACAATGCCAAATATTTTACCGGAGATATGAACCTAATGGATTGGCTACGTCAGTACTCATCCAATAAAGATGAGAGTTATGTGCGTGGTTTCCTGGGTAAAATGTTATTTAGTGGCGAAGAGGTGCTGAAAAAATGTTCCGTATTATCCGGAGGAGAAAAAGTACGTTGTATGACCAGTCGTATGATGCAGCTAAATCCAAATATGTTGATTTTGGATGAACCAACCAATCACCTGGATCTGGAAAGCATCATTGCTTATAACGATGCCTTAAAAGATTATACGGGAGTTGTTTTGTTAACCAGTCATGATCACGAGTTAATGCAAACCGTTGCTAATCGTATTATAGAGTTAACACCAAACGGTATCATTGATAAAAAAATGACCTATGATGAGTATTTATCAAATGAGAGCGTTAAAGAACAACGTGCTAAATTATATGGTGCTTTAGTTTAAATTGTCATGCCGAACTTGATTCGGCATCTTTTAGATATTGATTTTACTACCGTTGAGATTCTAAAACAAGTTCAGAATGACGACAGGGTAAATTCTACTTTCTTTTTAATATTCTTTAAGAACCTGACTCTTAAATTACTAACTAATTTTCTGTAACTTTCCACTCATAATTAAGTTATAGGTCAATGCGGATTATCCTTTCAGTTAGTTTATTCATCTGTTTTTTCGGTAAAGCCTTGGCTCAGCTATCCGAAACGGATATCAGCTATTATGCTCAGCTGGAGGATTCGTTGAAGCACATTTCTCAAAAAGTATTTTACAGTAAAAAAGAAGCCAATCGTTTTGAAGCCAATAAGCAATTTCTGGCACTTTGGAATGAGATTCTGAAAGATGAAAAATCTATGACTTATTCGTTCGATAGCTTAAAAAGGGATGTGTCTTTTGTGCTATCTCCCGATAAAAAATTCAGGATTATTACCTGGGATATGCGTAAAGATGATGAAACCTATTACTACTTTGGATTTATACAGGTCAATAATTCTAAAACAGTTAAAAAGGGGTTGTTTAAGAAAGAAACAACATCACAATACGAAGTGTTTCAATTACTGGATAAATCGGCAACTGTAAAGACTCCTGAAAATTACGTGTCAGATCCCGGTAAATGGTTTGGAATGCTTTATGTAGACTGCATTAAATCCGACGATGATTTTTATACCTTAATTGCCTGGGATGGAAATGAGAAACTGACTCAACGAAAATTCATTGATGTATTGTCCTTTAAACCGGATGGAACACCTGTATTTGGAAAAGACGTATTTAAATTTCCGGGCAAATTTGCCAAACGTATTATGTTTGAGTATGCCGATGAAGTATCTATGTCGTTAAAATACAATTCAGGAAGAAAGCAGATCGTGTTTAGTCATTTGGCGCCCAATGGTTTGGATCCTACATTGGAAGGGCAATATCAGTACTATGGTCCGGATGGCAGTTTTGATGCTCTGGAAATGAAAAAAGGTAAATGGGTATATGAGCCTGCTATTGATATCAGAAAGGATAAGGATAAAACAGATAATGTTAAAAAGCCTGAACCGGACAAGCAAACGCCTGTTTATAAGCCTAAGTAAATTAAGAATTGAAAGTTAGAAAGTTTAGAAAAATTAAGTAATTACTATCATTCAATTTTCTAATTTTCTCACATTCTAAACCTTCTAAATCTTAAAATATTATAATGAACAAACTAATATTATCTCTGTTTTTAATGTATTCTGTTTCGTTTATTGCACAGGAAGAAGAGGGTGCTCCTTCCAAGTATTGTGTAGAGATTGATAATAAGAAAGCCTTAAAGCTTTATGAAAAAGCCATTGATAAAAAGAAATATAAAAAGCCTGAGCGTCTTGGTTTTTTAAGAGAATGTCTGACTGAAGAACCTGATTTTGCGGAAGCTAATCTGGCCATGGCTCGCGAGATTGTTGTTCATAGTAAGCTGGAAGATAAATCATTTGCGGCGGCAGTTCCGTTTTTTTATAAAGCCATAGCTGCCTGTCCTCAGATACATTCAGAGCCATATTATTATATAGGTTTTAATTATTATGAGGAAATGAAAAATGATTCGGCTATTAAATACTTACAACTCTTTTTAAAATTTAAAGATGATGATGATAAAAAATTTGCGAGGGAGTATGAAGGGCAGATTTATCAGGCAAAAGAAATGATCAAGTACGCTAAAAAGGAAAGCGAACTTAAAAAGAAAATTGTGCCTTTTGAACCTAAAGTCGTAACGGGAGTTTCTACTAAAACAGATGAGTATCTGGCTTATATTTCTCCGGATGACAAATTATGTTTCTTTACCCGTAAAGTTCCTTTAAAATCAATGAATACTGTAAAAGCGCTGGATGGTGAAAAGGAAATGTTTATGGTAGCTACACGCGATAAAACAGGTGTGTTTAATGCCGGAGAACCGATGTCGCCGCCTTTTAATACCACCGATGATAATCAGGGTGGTTGTACCATTTCCATTGATAATAAATTATTATACTTTGCTATGAGCCGCCAGGAAGGAGGTGCACAGCCCAATTGTGATATTTATGTGAGTAGAAATGAAGATGAATCCTGGAGCGAGATTAGTAAAATAGGAGCCAATGTTAATCACCCGGTGTATTGGGATTCGCAGCCTACCTTAAGTGCCGATGGCAACTCACTATATTTTGCGAGCGACAGACCGGGAGGTTATGGCGGAATTGATTTGTATGTTACGCGTAAAGACCCTAAAACAGGAGTTTGGGGCGTGCCGCAAAATATGGGGCCTAAAATCAATACATCCGGTCACGAAAAAACACCATTCATTCACTCGGATAGTGAAACTCTGTATTTTAGTAGCGACGGGCATTTTGGTTTTGGAGGTATGGATATTTTTTATGTTCGTAAAAACGAAAAAGGCGAATGGGCAGAACCTGAAAATATTGGTTATCCTATCAATACAGAAGCAGATGATGTAGGTTTTTTTGTGAGTACAGATAGTAAAACCGGTTATTTCTTTTCTTATGACGAAGGAAAAATGAGAGGTAAGGGCATAGGCCGTTATGACTTGTATTCCTTTGATTTATATAAGGAAGCACGTCCGCAGGAAACCACCTTCATGAATATTGAAATGAAGGATAAATCAGGTAATAAAATTGAAGGGGCTAAAGTAGAAGTTACCAATACCGTTACAAAAGAAAAAACATTGGCGGTAGTGGATTCCGCTAAAGGAACGGCGATGGTGGCCATCAATTTGAAAAAGAAAGATGACCTGTTGATTACCGTAAAAAAAGAAGATTATGCCTTCTCATCAAAGGTTGTAAGTGTTAAAGATGCCAGTTTTGCTAATCAGCCCAAACCGGTGAAAATGGAAGTAAATCAGGCTAATGCCGGAAGTTCGTTTGTGATCAATAATTTATATTACAACACCAATTCGGCAGATATAAAGAAGGAATCGTTCATTGTTCTGGAATCATTTGCTGAATATTTATCAGAAAATCCTACCATTACAATTGAGATACAAGGACACACAGATAATGTGGGTGCGGCCAAAGCTAACGAGGCTTTGTCGGCTAACAGGGCTTATACGGTGAAAGCGTATTTGGAAGAAAAGGGGGTTGACGGAAAACGTATTACCGCCAAAGGTTTCGGGCCTAATAAGCCTATTGCAGAAAATACTACGGAAGAAGGTCGTGCAAAAAACAGACGGACGGAGTTTTTAATTACGGGGAAATAGATTAATTTTATAAAAAAAGACTATATGAAGAAAATAATTTTCGTTTTGGCAATCGTAAGTTCTGTGAGTGCATTTGCACAAAAAAGTTTCGAGAAAAATACCAATGTGGTGGCTTTTGGAGCAGATTTGGGTATTTATAGTTACACATCCAAAGTGGCTACCAATCCTAAATCCGATCACAGTGCGGCTGCTAATAAAATGCTAAGCCTGCAGTACGAACGTGGGGTTTTAAATTGGTTAGGTGTTGGGGCTAAAGTTCAGCTATCTGATTATTTTACGTCTGAAGATACTGCAACACATTCAACACCTTCTATTAAAGCGATTGATATAACTGCTTTAGTAAATGCTCACTTTGTAAGAGCTAAATATGTAGATATGTTAGGTGGCTTTAATATAGGATATTCTAATATTAATTGGGAACAGCGTGATCAAGCTATTTCATCAGCAAAGGGCGGTGGTTTAGTATTCGATATACACTTACAACCTCGTTTTTATTTTGGTAAATATGTAGGTATGTTTATTAACCTGGCCTATGTGCATTATGCTTACCGTAATATGGATTTTAAAAACACCTTTACCAATTATAACGATGTGCTTGATCTGACAGGTGGTGGTGTTAATTTCGGAATTGGTATTCAGGGAAAATTCTAAACCAGTTTCGTTAATTCATTCCATACCGTATCATCCGTTCGGGGTTTACAGGTAATACTTATTTTTTCCTGTTTAATAGGATGTATGAATTCTGCTTTATAGGAATGTAAATGTATAAAAGGCGTTTGGTTGGAACGGTCGAAGCCGTATTTCAAATCACCTTTAATGGGGCAGCCAATAGCAGATAATTGTGCCCGTATCTGATGATGGCGTCCTGTATATAAATTGATTTCCAGTAAATGGTAATTGGATATAGAAGCAATCAAGGTATAGGATAATTCTGCTTTTAAAGCACCAGGACGTTCAGTAGCAAATGCTTTGGACGTATTTGTTTTCTCGTTCTTAATTAAATAGTGCGTTAAGCGGTCTGTTATTTTAGGTGGGTTATTTTTTACCACTGCCCAGTAGGTTTTTTGAATGGTCTTGTCTCTGAATAATTCATTCATGCGCGATAAAGCCTTACTGGTTTTGGCAAAAATAACAATGCCCGAAACAGGCCTGTCTAAGCGGTGGCACACACCACAGAACACATTGCCGGGTTTGTTATCCCGTTGCTTAATAAAATTCTTTACTTTTTCAGACAAAGGTGTGTCGCCGGTTTTATCGCCCTGCACAATTTCAGACGCTTTTTTATTGATCACAATCAAATGATTGTCTTCATAAATAACCTGAGAAGCTTCAATAATTTCGGAAGGAGGGAACATGTTATTTGAAAATCAGTTTAAATTCTAAACGTCTGTTTACTGCATGTTCATCGTCGCTGCAAATTGCATTATTGCCGCAGTTGTTTAATAATTTAGATTCTCCAAAGCCAATAGCTTTTATTCTGCCGGCATCAATGCCTTTGCTGATAATGTAATTTTTAGCAGAGTTGGCGCGTTGTTCGCTTAACTTCAAATTATAAGCATCGCTCCCTTTACTATCGCTGTGCGCACTTAATTCGATATTGAATTTATCATTACTTAACATTGCTAATACTACTTTATCCAGTGTTTGCTGAGATTGTACCTGAAGATCGGCCTTATTAAATTCAAATAAAATGTTTTCAATGATCGTTTCATTAGTGCCCTGCTTAGTTCTTGATGAGGTTTCCCGTTCAATAATCGATAACCATGGATCATCTACATAAATTTCAGTAAAACGACTTTGTTCGGTTGATAAAGGTTTGTAGTTGAATTTTTGCCCTTTTACCTGCGATACTAATTTTATCAGATTATCTTCATTATCAAACACCAATATATTATTAAAGGACTCCAAGATACTTTTTTCATTTTCGGCGGTGATCAGGATCTGTTTGGTATAAGGTAAATGTTTAAACGAAAAATCCCCATCCTTATTGGTTATTGCTGAGTCAATTTTTTCGAATTTATCGTTTAATAACAAAACTTTTAAATCAGATAAGGGATTGTTTTTATTATCACCATACAATCGCCCTTTTACGTTCATTTTTAATTCGGAATCATCCATCACCAAATCATTGAATGAACTATTGGAAATGGATAAGAATTTGTATACAAATTTTTTACCGGAAACGGAGTCCAAACGTTTAATGAATTTATCTTTTACACTATATAAATTCATTACAAAATTAAGTTCCGCATCAGCACTATCATATGCAATGGTATAAGATTCTCCCGGAACGATCTTTGGAAATAAGAATACTCCCAAGGCATTGGTTTTTGTTTTCTGAACAATCACATTTTTGTTATTCATCAAATACACCGATTTGTTGGATCCTACTTTTTTCTCTGAACCATTTGAAGCCACCAGCTTACCGGCAATATTATATCTGAAGTCTTTATTTATCAGTTTGGTGATTAGATTGTTTCCTTCTTTATTTTTGAAAGAATAGGTTTGATTGGCATCTCCGGAAGTCAGGTCAATATTATCATGGGAGGTGTTTTGAAGTTTTACCTTATCGTTATTAGGATTATCAGCACTGCTTAGGGTTACGCTGATGCCGTCTGCCTGCTCGGCATCAATGCCCTGAAATATAAACATGCCATGATTAGTGGTTTGTGATGTTGAAATAACTTCGCCTTTTTTATTGACTAATGAAATGGTTTTGTTTTTTAAAGGAGATTGTTTGTCATTGTCGAGACTTAATTTACCGGCCAGCTGAACGTATTCTTTTAGTTTTTCAGTATTGATGAAAGGAACAGTGGTGTCTTTTTTTACAACAGCAACAGGCACTTCTTTTTTGTAAATGTTTTTAATGAACTTATTCATGTAAACAGTATCATCTACAAACTTTGATTTACCATCAAATACGATCTGATGAAAAGGTTTGATGAATTGTGTGGTATCAATTACATTATGATCTTTCAGGAAAAAAGGAATATCCAATGCATAGGTAATTTTGTAGTAACGTTTGTTTTCCGGAACACCATCGGCAAATATCCTGATAAACATGGTTTGACACTTGGCATTGATAAAATAGATATCATAAACGTTACCGTATTGTAATTTGGTTTTAAAGTTATGGTTGTCTTTGGTATCAAATTCGGTAATGGTAGTAGAACCATTCATTACCTTAATTTTGGTATTGTTCAGAGGCTTGTTGTTTACAAAATTCCTACCAATTTTTGTACAATTTCAATAATTTCTTTACAACAATTATCGAGGGTAGTGGAGTTGTATTCGTTAATCGTTAAGATCAGGACAATAGTGTTGACTTTTCCGTCAGCCATGTAGTATCTATCCAGACTCTTTTTTAATTTTTCAAGATAATTTTTCTTTAATTTTTTTTCAATTGTTCTGCCTCGTTTGTCAATGTTTTTCATTAATAAAGAGGTGGATGTGTCAAGATATACTACCAAATCGGGAGTAGGAATAGTTTTGCGTAAAGGCTTGAAATGTTTTTTGAAAAAGGAAAAATCTTTGGATGACAGATTTGCATTAGCAAAGCATACACATTTGTCGAAATGAAAATCACTAACGGTTGTTGTATTCTTTTTAACCGCTTTGAAATAATTGCTTAATTGTTTCTGGCGATCTATTAAGAAAGAATATTCCGTTGGAAAGGCAAAGGTTTTATTGTCGCTGTAAAACAGGGGTAACAATGTATTTTCTTCAAATTGTTCGGGCAGGTAAGTTGCCTTTAATTTTTTAGCCAGGGCTTGAGCCAGTGTGCTTTTTCCGGAGCCAATGTTGCCTTCTATACAAATAAACATAATTACTAATAGGATTTATATAATTTAACGTCAGAGGTATCCTGACAATCACTTAACAAACTAAAGATAGTTTTATTTAAAACAGGATGCAAATAATCGGGGGCAATTTCCTGAAGAGGAATTAGTACAAATTTCCTTAAATGCAATCGGGGGTGTGGAACAATCAGGGCATCACTTTCGATAACGGCATCATTAAAAAAAAGCACATCAATGTCAATGATCCTGGGTTCGTAGGTGCCGCTTAACATTCGTTCACGGCCCAGTTCTTTTTCAATAGCCAATAAGGTGTGAATTAAGTCAGAGGCATGCAAGTCTGTTTGTAATTTAACACATTGATTAAGGTAAGCTTGCTGGTTATCTACTCCCCAGGCCTCTGTTTCATAAATGCCGGATTTGGCTACAATTTCACCAACTTCACGGTTTATTTTTAATATTGCCTGTTTCAGAGCCAATTCCCTGTCTTCAATATTACCGCCCAAACATAAATACGCCTCGTTCATATAATTATTTGTAAAAATACAAGAATGTGAGCTAACTTGGCTTAATTAAATTATAAAATTATGAAGCAGTTTTTCGGTGCCTTTTTTGGCTCATGTTTAGGGATTTTAATAACGGGAGTTGTGATGATTGTTATTGTTATTGCCTCCATTACCAGTATGTTTTCTGAGGCCATTAAAATGAATGCCCGTGAAAGCTATAAACCCAAAGAAAATTCAGTATTAAGAATCAATCTTGACGGAGATATCAATGAAAGAGGGGTTAAAAATCCTTTTGGTGATATGGATCTGGGGCCATTTATGCCAAAGGGCTCAGTAGGGTTAAATGATATCATTGCCAGCTTAAAAAAAGCAAAAGACGATAAAACCATTAAAGGTATTTACTTGGAGATCAGCAATCCTGTTACCGGTTTTGCAACGTTAGAAGAAATGCGTAATGCCTTATTGGATTTTAAAACATCCGGTAAATTTATTTATGCCTATGCCGAAGGCTATTCGCAAAAAGCCTATTATATTGCCAGTACAGCCAGTAAATTATACCTGAATCCTCAGGGAGGTATGGAAATCAAAGGCTTAAGTACACAAATGATGTTCTTTAAAAAAATGCTCGAGAAAACCGATATGGAAGTTCAGATTTTCAGACATGGTAAATTTAAAAGTGCTATTGAGCCATTTATGCTGGATAAAATGAGTGATGCCAACCGTACACAGGTGGAGACGTACTTAGGTTCTTTATGGAATCACATGATTACAGGGATAGGTAAGAGCAGAAATATCACTGTGAAAGAGATCAATGACATGGCAGATAATCTGGCAGTGAGAAGCCCCGAAGATGCCGTAAAATATAAGCTGGTAGATGATTTGTTATATGAAGATGAGGTGTTTAGTAATATCAAGAAGAAGATCAATCTTAAGGAAACCGATAAGATCAGGTTTGTATCCTTAAGTGATTACTCAGAATCAGTGAATGAAACCAAAGTATCGAAAGATAGAATTGCAGTAATTTATGCCGTTGGGGAAATCGAAAGCGGAGAAGGCAATGATGAAAAGATTGGCAGCGCCCGAATTGTGAAAGCCATCAGGGAAGCCCGTTTGGATGAGAATGTGAAAGCAATTGTATTGCGTGTTAATTCTCCGGGAGGAAGTGCTTTGGCCAGTGATGTAATCTGGAGAGAAACCGTATTGGCTCAAAAAACAAAACCATTTATTGTATCTATGGGTGATGTAGCGGCTAGTGGAGGATATTACATTAGTTGCGCCGCTGATCGTATTTTTGCGCAACCTAATACCATTACCGGTTCTATTGGTGTATTTGGTATGATTCCTAATGCGCAAAAAGCCTTATCGGAAAAACTGGGAATCACCATTGACACCGTTAATACCAATAAACACAGTGATGTAGGAACTATTTTAAGAGGAACCACACCGGATGAATACCAATATGTACAACAAAGCGTAGAACATATCTATGATGTGTTTATTTCGAAAGTAGCTTTAGGAAGAAAAACCTCTAAAAACAATATCGACAGCATTGGACAAGGACGCGTATGGAGTGGGGCAGATGCTATTAAAATAAACCTGGTGGATGAATTAGGCGGTATTAATGATGCCATTGCTTATGCAGCCCGACAAGCTAAATTGAGCAATTACAAGGTAGTTAACCTGCCTAAACAAAAGGATCCTATACAGGAATTATTTGGTCATGCCGAAGACGATATGGAAACCAGAGCTATGAAAGCCAACCTGGGAGAACAGTACATTTATGTTAAACAATTAAAAAATGTATTGCAGTTAAAAGGCGTTCAGGCCCGTTTGCCTTATGAGATGATTATTCAGTAATTTATTGTCAGGTAGAGGGTTGAAATGTCGAAGTCATGCTGTCCGCCAGCTGGCGGATTCAGCATCTCATAAACCAGATCAGACCCTGATCCGCCAGATGGCGGACAGGGTGACGGCTTGGTGTCAGTTCGAGCGTAGTCGGGAACTTTAAAACGCTTATAGTTTAGGTATTTTAGGTGTTTGTACTTCTCGACTACGCTCGAAGTTACAGAAATAAGTTTTAGTGAAATGTCCGTTTTAATGATTCATATGCTTGAAGAGTAGGTTTCTACTAACATTTTTTAAGAAATAGCGATTTTATTAACTAAGTTTTAATGCCTATTTTCACTTAAAATTAGCCTTATGAAGACATTATTACTTGCGTTCTTTTCCCTGATCACTGTTTCTGTTTTTTCTCAAAATGCCCTAAAACCCGTTACATGGCATGCGGTATATGTTGAGAAATCAGCTACCGAAGGAGAAATCGTATTTACAGCAACCATCGAAAAAAAATGGCATATCTATTCTCAGCGTCCAACCGACGTGGGACCAATACCAACTTCCTTTGTCATAACACCTAATGCCAACTTTGAATCTGTAGGTAAGGTAGAGGAAAAAGATGCCCATGAAGAATATGTAGCTGCCTTTGATGCCAAAGTATTTGTATTTTCGGGAGAAGCTGTCTTTAAGCAAAAAGTAAAACGCAAAAACAAAAAAGCCTTTACCATTAATACTTCTTTAGAGTTTATGTGCTGTAACGACGCACAATGTTTACCACCTTCTACCTTAAATTTTGTAGTTGCTGTTCCTGAAACAACCGCTAAGAAATAACCAATAAAGAATCTTATCTAGTTAACTTATGACTATGCTAAAAAAACTATCCCTACTTCTTTTATTACTCATCACCGGTTCTTCCGTGTTGTTTTCTCAGGAGCTTCATTCACAATGGACATTTACTGCCAAGAAAATTACAGAGTGTGAATATGATTTGCAGTTTAACGCCAGTATTAACGAAGGTTGGCATATCTTTTCTTTGCAAGTGCCACCGGACGGACCTTTACCAACGGTATTCAAATTCAAAAAAAAGGATGGGATTGAGTTAGTAGGTAAAATGACTCAAAGTAAACCGATAGTTGAATATGATAAAATATTTGACGCCAAATTAGAATATTATGAACACTCAGCTACATTTACACAACGGATCAGATTAAAAACCGATAAAAAAGTGACTATACAAGGTGAGTATGAATACCAGATTTGTACCGATGCCAAATGCGATTTATCACCTCCCGGCGAAACCTTTGAATTTCAACTGCAGGGAACAAAAGCCTGTGTTGCCGAAACACCGGCTTCCACGACTCCTGTTGGTACCGTAACAACGATAACAACATCTTCATCAAGCGTGCAAACAGCAGAGGCTTCTGAGAATACTGATACGGTAACACTACGTTCGGAAGAAAAGAATATTAAACATAAACTGGGAACTCAGGTTACACCAACTACCGAAAGACCTAAGGAAACCAGAACATGGTGGGGTATTTTTATTGCAGGCTTTATTGGTGGTGCCTTGGCATTACTAACGCCTTGCGTATTTCCTATGATTCCAATGAATGTGAGTTTTTTTACCAAACAATCTAAAACCAAAGCACAGGGTATTCGTAATGCATTATTTTATTCGGTATCTATCATTGTATTGTATGTAGGCCTGGGACTTGGTGTTACACTGATCTTTGGCGCGGGGGCTTTACATTCTCTATCAACCAACGTCTGGTTTAACCTGGCATTCTTTGTATTGTTATTGGTATTTGCCATGTCGTTTTTAGGAGCCTTCGAAATTACCTTGCCTAGCGGCTTTGTCAATAAAATAGATGCCAAAGCTGATAGAGGCGGGTATATCGGTATTTTCTTTATGGCCTTTACATTGGCGTTGGTCTCTTTTTCGTGCACAGGACCCATTATCGGAACCTTGTTGGTAGAAGCGTCTTCCACAGGCAATATTACCGGTCCGTTTTGGGGAATGTTTGGCTTTGCATTGGCATTAGCGTTACCTTTCGGTTTATTCGCCGCTTTCCCGGGTTGGTTGAATTCTTTACCCCAATCAGGAGGTTGGTTAAATGCGGTGAAAGTAACCCTGGGTTTTTTAGAATTAGCGTTGGCATTGAAATTCGCATCTAATGCTGATCTGGTAGTACAGGCCGGTATCTTAACACGTGAAGTATTTGTTGGTTTGTGGATCGTGATATTTGCATTATTGACCATGTATTTATTAGGCTTGTTTAAAACCTCTCATGACAGCGATTTAAAACATGTATCGGTTGGCAGGTTGTTCATAGCCATGGCTTCCTTTTTTGTGACCATTTATTTAATTCCGGGAATGTGGGGCGCCCCTTTGAAATTATTCAGTGGTATCCTGCCGCCATTAGAATATTCTGAATCGCCACATGGATTTGGCGGTTCCGGTGCTAGTGCAGCCGAATCTCTTATCCCTCAGGATGAAGAATTCGGTAAATACATGGAGGTAAATACAGAGGATTATGTTTGGCCGGACCCTGAAGTAAAAAACCGCCTGAATAAAAATGTAGTATTGGTGTCTTTGTATGTAGATGATAAAAGAGAATTAGATCCCAAAGATTATCAGAAAGTATTCTGGTATGGCAAGGAACGTGAGTTGACTGATATAGGAGACAAGTTCAAGTATATGGAAGAAAAAGTATACGGGCAAAGCACTCAGCCCTTGTATGTTTTGGTAGATAGCACAGAGAAGGTTTTAAATACCATTCGTGGTTACGATCCTAGCATTACGGATTATATTAAGTGGTTAGACGAAGGAATCGCTAATTATAAAAAATAAGTGCCATGCGTTTTGTGATTCAACGGGTATCTGAAGCTTCGGTAAAAATTGAGGGAGCGGTTTATTCCGATATACAAAAAGGTTTTTTAGTATTGGTAGGCATAGAAGAAGCTGATACCAAAGAAGATGCTGACTGGCTATGTAATAAATTAATTTCCTTACGTATTTTTTCGGATGCAGATGATAAGATGAATTTGTCCTTGCAGGATATTAACGGCGATGTATTATTAGTTTCTCAATTTACCTTATTTGCTTCTACTAAAAAAGGTAATCGCCCTTCTTTTATAAAATCCGCTAAGCCCGACGTTGCTATTCCTCTTTACGAATACTGTATTGAATTATTATCAAAGCTCCTTAACAAACCAATTAAAACCGGTCAATTTGGAGCTGATATGAAAGTGAGTCTGGTAAATGACGGCCCGGTGACTATTTTGATGGATAGTAAGAATAGGGAGTAATGTTTGAAATATGTTTAGAAAATTCGCTATATTAAAATATGAGTAAAGAAAATGATGAATGGACAGCTCCTTTTGCAAAGGTAGATAAATTTAGAAGAGAAGTTCTTAATGTAATATTTCCGTATGCAGTTTTTTCTCAAGCTGGAATGAATGGCTCATCCGAGGCGAATTCTTTTAATGGTAAATTATTGCTTAATGATCTATTTAAGAATACGGAATATGAATATAAACATAAGGGTAATGGTAGGTTTATTCACTTTACATCACTGTTTGCTTTAAAGTCAATTTTAGATAATGGGTGGCTGAGAATGTCTGAATTTGGTAATTTAACTGACAAAAATGAATTGTTTTATGGAGCAAAGGTATTTGAAGATAGTCAAGTCAAAAAATTGAAAGAACTAAAGAACAATATATTTTGCCTTTCAGCGTGTGAGGCAAATGCAAATACACAGCGTGATTCATTTATGTGGGAAGCTTATGGTGACAAAGGCAGAGGAGTGTTTATTGAATATGAATTCACGGATAAAAAACCATATTTTCATATTTTCGGAAAGGTACAATATGGTTTGGAAGCTCTAGAACCACTGCGCCAATTAAAAATTTTATCCGAAAAATTTAAGATGGAAAATAATGGCTTTTTTCCAGAAGATTTTTTGAGTTTAATTCTTGAAATTCAAGCATTTCATAAGGCAAAACGATATTCCTGTGAAAATGAAGTGAGGGTGTTATTTAGAAAAGATAAGAGCGAACATGAACCACATAATGATTCAACTATTTATCAAGATTTTAATTCAAATCAGGAAGTGAAATATTTTTCTAAAATATACTTAAACGGTCGCCATGATTTAATAACAGAAGACAATTTAAAAAGAGGTACAAAAGAAGACATCATTAACTGCTATCCGCAAATACAGATAAGTCGTGTCGTATTAGGATATAATTTATCTGTTGAAAATAAAGTTGAAATAAATCAATTCATTCATGAAATAAAGAGGATCCATAAAAATATATATGATTTTGATGTGTATCAAATAACAGAAGAATTAGAAATTGTAAAAATGATATAAATAACTAAGACGCCTTCATCTCCTCGATCATCAACTGAATAGAGGTAGTCCCTCTAAACTCATTTACTTTTATTTTGTATACAATGTCAACAGGGATGTTGCGTTTGAAAAAGTTTAAAAAATCTCCCTTATTAAAAGCAATAGCTTCTATTTTGGTGAGTTTGGTATTAGGTTGATATACTTCCAGTTTTAAATGATTATTGCCAACCACTTTGGCAAAGCCCGTATCCAATACACCGCGGCTTACAAACACCGGTGTCATGTTATGTGGACCATGTGGAGCAAATTGATTTAAAATCCGGATCAGTTTATCATTGATATCATCCAGTAAAATTTCTAGATCTATTTCTACTACAGGAATGAGCATATCGTCGGTGATGGTTCGGGAAACCTCATGCTCAAAGGCTTCTGTAAAGGCTTTGATATTTTCTGTTTTTAAAGATAATCCGGCCGCGAATTTATGGCCGCCAAATTGTTCCAATAAATGACTGCAATTTTCAATAGCGGTGTACACATCAAAATCTTTCACGCTACGTGCTGATCCGGTTGCCATACCATTTGATTCGGTTAAGATAATGGTAGGTTTATAGTAACGTTCGATCATGCGGGACGCAACAATACCAACAACGCCTTTATGCCATGATGGATTAAATAATACCGTTGATTTTTTGAAGGGTGTGATTGGATCACGGTCCATCGTTTCAAATGCTTCGTCGGTAATACTGATGTCAATATCACGACGTTGCAAATTGGTTTCATTTATTTTTTTTGAAAACTCGGTGGCTTCCTCCGTATCACTAATTAATAACTCCACTGCTTTCGAACCATGTTCTATACGTCCTGCGGCATTAATACGCGGAGCAATCGTAAATACCAATGTATTAATGTCTAATTCTTTTTCCTGTTTATTAAGAGCTAACAGGGCTTTTAATCCGGGACGGGGATTGGCGTTTAACTGCTTTAATCCGAAATGTGCCAGAACTCTGTTTTCTCCGGTAATAGGAACAATGTCGGCAGCAATGCTGGTTACTACCAGATCCAGATATTGAAATACCTCTGTAGGATCAATGCCATTTTGAATACAAAAGGCCTGAGCTAATTTGAAACCAATACCGCAACCGGCCAGTTCTTTGTATGGGTAAGGACAATCGTGTTGTTTTGGATCCAATACCGCAACCGCTTTCGGAATTTCATCTCCGGGCAGGTGATGGTCGCAAATAATAAAATCCACCTTTTTAGAATTAGCGTAATCTATTTTATCATTGGCTTTTATACCACAATCCAATGCTATAATTAAGGAGTAATTATTTTCGGCAGCGTAATCAATACTTTTGAATGAGATACCGTAGCCTTCGGCATATCTGTCGGGAATATAATATCTGATCTCGGGGATGTATTTTTTGAAGAAGCTGTAAACAAGCGCTACGGAAGTAGTACCGTCTACATCGTAATCACCAAATATCAATACTTTTTCTTTATTGGCAATGGCCTTAACAATGCGGTCAACCGCAATATTCATCCCTTTCATTAAGAAAGGATCGTGTAACATGTCTAAGCCGGGGCGAAAAAATGTTTTAGCTTCATCAAAGGTGTTAATGTTGCGCAATACCAGTAAGCGGGCAATGGTTTCATCAACTGATAATGCCTGTTGCAGAGAAGAAACTACTTCAGGCTGTTTAATATGATGTATGTTCCATTTCTTTTGCACGATTTACTTTCTATAAAATTAATTGGCCTGATTGTCACCCTGAACTTGTTTCAGGGTCTCTATGAGATGCTGAAACAAGTTCAGCATGGCTAATTCAAAAGATATTGTCAGTACTTAAGCAATGTTATGATAAACGGTCATGATATCATCATCATCTTCCATTTTATCTATCATTTTTTTAAATTCAATTTCTTCTTCTTCCGTTAATTCTTTGGTAGTTGTAGGAATATATGTTTTGATGGTTTCTTTAACCACATATTTTTTTTCTTCCAATCCTGCCTGCATAGATCCGAGATCTGTAAAGGCTACTTGTACAATTAATTCGTTATTTTCGTCATCCCAGGTTAATTCTTCTGCTCCATAATCAATAATGTCTAATTCAACATCGTCGTGATTTAATCCGGTTGAGTCGACTTTAAATAAGCCTTTACGCTCAAACATAAAGCTTACGGATCCTGTTGTTCCCAACGATCCATTAGCCCGGCTAAAATACACACGTAAATTAGCTACCGTACGGGTAGGGTTATCTGTAGCGCATTCTACCAATACAGGAACGCCAAAAGGGCCATATCCTTCGTATAGGATTTCGTCGAAATTAGACGAATCTTTTTCGGAAGCACGTTTAATAGCACTTTCTACATTGGTTTTGGGCATATTAACGGCCTTGGCATTGGCAATACAGGCTCTTAATTTTGGGTTTAATTCAGGGTGAGGTCCGCCTTGCTTCACGGCCATCACAATTTCACGTCCTATTTTGGTAAATTGCTTCGCCATTTTGGCGTAGCGCTTAAACATTGTGGCTTTTCTGGTTTCAAAAATACGTCCCATACAGTTAAATCTTAAATTATCTAAATTTCGACAAATTTAACTCAAAATCTCAATAGCTTCACTACATTTACTTATAAATTAAGAACAAAAAATGAGTTATTTCAACCGCTTAAACACCTTTCAGGTTCATATAAAATTACCGGATATTTTCACCCGTCGTTTTGCCGCATTAATTCCGCAACAGCGTGAACGCGTCAATCAACTAATGGAAGAACGGGTTATTTTGAATTATGCTTTGGATATGGATCGTAGTCAGTTATGGGTAACCATGCAGGCCAAAGATCAGGAAGCAGTGATGGATGTTTTGTCAACGTTTCCTATCATTAAGGATGTGAAAGTGGAGATCTTTGAACTGGCCTTTTTCGACTCAGCTCCCATGGGTTTACCTGAGTTGATTATGAATTAGAGTAGTTTGTTTATTTAAGCTAAAAATCATATCTTTATTACAATGAAAGTTACTTTAAATATTCAAGATAGTTTCTATAATACGTTTATGGATTTTTTGAAGCATTTGCCGGAGGTTAAGGTGGAAGAGGAAAAGCATTCAATTCCCCAATGGCAAATAGAAGAGGTAACCAACAGAATAAATTCTACTCAAGAAGAAGATTATATTTCCCTGAAGGATGCAAAAAAAGCGTTAACCTTTAAAAAATAGTTTATGAAATACACAATTGTATTTCAACCAAGAGCTATTTCGGATATTCAAAATTCCATCAATTATTATGATGAGCAGCAAATAGGGCTAGGTGAAGAGTTTTATAATGAAGTGTTTGAATATATTGATGCAATTATAGTAAACCCCTTTTTTAAAGTTTATTCTGGAAATATCCGAATATTACCTCTCAAAAAATTTCCCTTTATAATTTTTTATTAGATCGATGAAAAACAAAAAAAAATTTGTAGAAGCTGTTTTTCATACATCTCAAAGCACTGAAAAATATCCAAAAAAATAAAATCTTATAAGGTAAAGGATCACAATTCTCCTAACCCAAAACTCTTATCCAGTCTAATACCTCTTTCTGTTTGAGCAACGGTGCAGCATTCAATGCTAGGGTCGTGTTCAAAAAACAACGTCCAGTTATTTTCAGTCGCTTGTTTTAAAATATATTCTTTTTCTTTTAAAGTATTTAAAGGGCGTACATCGTAGCCCATCACATACGGCAGGGGAATGTGCCCAACAGAAGGAATCAGGTCGGCCATAAAGGCAACGGTTGTTCCTTTATAAGTTAATAATGGCAACATCATCGCTTCTGTATGCCCATTGGCTTCATACATACCAAATCCGGGCATAAAATCCTTACCGCTATCTAAGTACTGCAATTGCCCGCTTTCTTTAATCGGCATGATATTATCTTTTAAGAAACTGGCTTTTTCTCTTGGGTTAGGATTAACGGCCCATTCCCAGTGTTTTTCGTTACACCAGTAGGTTGCATTTTTAAAGGCAGGGGTTAATTTTGTTCTGTCGGCATTGTACTCAATACTTCCGCCGCAATGATCAAAATGCAGATGTGTTAAAAACACATCCGTAATATCATCTCTGTGAAAGCCATATTTTGCAAGTGATTTATCAAGCGTATCGGTTCCGTGTAAATAATAATAACCAAAAAATTTATCATCCTGTTTATTGCCCATGCCATTATCGATCAGGATAAGGCGTTTGCCATCCTGTACTAATAAACAACGCATGGCCCAACTGCACATGTTATTATCATCTGCAGGATTTGATTTATTCCATATTGATTTTGGAACAACGCCAAACATAGCGCCTCCGTCTAATTTAAAATGTCCGGTGTTTATAGAGTATAGTTGCATTGTTTTTTGTGATTAAGAATGATGAATTAAATATAAATAGAAAATTAGAGTAGTGCAAGGGAATGTTATGTATCTTCTTTTACAATACTAATTATTTGTAGTATTTGGGCGCGTTCGGCGTGAGCCGAACCGGACTGTCATTGCAATCTTTTTTGTTACACAAAAAAGGATTTCCATTTGCAGTCCTCGCGCGGCTTTGCATTTAGAATCGAAGGTTAATTTTTATATGGAATGTCTTCGCGCGAGGGATGTAAACGAAAATCCTTTTGCAGCGGAGGCACGAAGCTTCAAAAAGATTGAAGCGACAGTCCGGTTTCTGCTTGCCTCTTGCAGAAACGTGCCCAATTTGTAGAACGAATAATTGCTATAAGAATAATCAATAATAATTAAACTTTAATTTCCCTTCGCTTAGTTCTAAATTAGGAAACGGAATCTTAATCATATTGAGGCAGGAGAAAACAGATTTCAACACTTTTGATTTTGTTTTAATGCGGGTGAGATCAACATCCAGCGAAACATACCCTTGTCGATAGCGGTTAAAATTTTTTACGTTGCCATCTTCATCTTCAATCACAATATTGTTGTATTTAGCCCCAAGCATGCCGTTGGCCCCATACCCAAAGGCTACATTCAGCCATTTTGGAAATTTGGTTTCTTTTTTCATAAAGGAAGAAGGATTGATACTGAGCCAGTAAATTTGTCCGTTGTAGTCTTTTAATATTTGTGTGGCAAACGATTTTCCTAGCAGATCTGGTCGGTATTTAGCATACTCTGAAGAATAAAACGAAAATTTTAATTGAATGCGTTGCTCATTCCATAAGAGTTTTTGTCCTATAGCCAAACCGCTGCCTAACGCATTTACACTCATGTCGCCCCAACTAAAGCCCCAGCCGGCGCTATAGCCATCCATCACTTCGATAGCACTCATGTAAGCCAGACCACTTAAGCCTCCTATAATAAGTTGATACTTTTTGGAATAGCCCGCCCATTCCATAGCATTCATCATCAGTCTTCCGGTTTGGTATGTAGTAAAAGTATGCCCGCATTTATCCATCTGAAACCATTCGTCATTGTCATTGAATGTGTGAAAGGTGGATGTGTTGTATTCCTGATACCAAGCCTGATTTAAATAGATAAGTGAGCCCGACGTTAGTGCCAGTGAAGATATGCCCAGCGCTAGTTTTCGTTTTTTAAATACGGATAACGAATCGGATGCAAACGCTAACTGATTTACAGATAATAAAAGAAGTATGAAAAACTTAACACGTAACAAATGCAATCTTTTTTAACTACTCTAAAGTACTAATAAAATTAGTAATGGCAGCGTTAGTCTCAATAGGCTGTGTTTCCATGGGGCATCTTGTTTTCCCCAGATAATCAGCTTAGGAATACCATTCAGAATAGAATCGTTGGTTTGCACATAACCGGAGCCGGCAAACATTTGAAAGATGGCAGAACCACTATATTTAGTTTGAAAAGGCTGCAGATAACCATCAACACTGATGCTATCTGCAGGCTGGCTGTAAGCTGAGCTCAATAATTCCTGAAATGATGACTGATTTAAAAACTGACGCTCCAATAATATGTCGGCCCATTTTAAAAGCGGAGGATAAACAGCTAGTTTTTGAGTGATCGAATGGCTTTGAGAAAAGGGTAAGCCATCAATAAAAATGAGGGATTGTGTTTGTTGGGGATAAGAGCTGGCAAACTGGCCAATAACTATGCCTCCCATACTATGTCCGGTTAAATGCCATTTTTTGTGATTCGTCAATTCATCGACTTTGTGTAATAAAAAATGAATGGCCTTAATTTTAGTGGTGTCGCTGTAATCAGCATCGGGTCTTTTATCGCTATAGCCAAAGGCTGGCATATCCATGGCAATAACAAGAATGTCATGGTTTAGCAATGAATCGATGGTATTACGAAAGGAAAAGGTACTGCCGCTAAAGCCATGAATTAATAAAACTTTATGCCGGATATGTTTGGGAACAAATAGCCGATAATGAAATTTGGTATGATTGAATTCAAAGAATGATGAATTCTCAAAGGGCTTTACCTGCGCGTCTTTTAAATGATTACTAAAAACATAAGGAAGGATACTCAATACACAAAAAGCGGAGATCACTATCAAAAACAACCATTTGAAAAACCGTTTGATAATAGCCATTTGTATTAAGCCAAATCTTTCACTAACATATTTCCCTTGGAAGTGTTCAATACATCATCCATATCTTTCATCAATCTGTTAACGGTAGCCAGCTCTTTACTGTCCTCTATTGGTAAATGGTTTACTCCTTTTTCATCCAGTTTATCGATGATATATTTTACGGTTAATTTAGAGTCAGAAATACCGGGTTGGTAACCAATTTCTTTATCCTCCATCATTTTTACTTCATTAAATACACCTGTTTCTGTAAATTCATTGATGATCACTCTGGCAAGTCTCACAGGCAAATCAAGCTTTGTGGCAATTTCGATAGACGTTAAGGCAGGTTTCCCGTCATTGAAATTTTTTACAACATGGTTCGCAATCATAAGAGCAATAACGCGTTTATAGCGGTCACTGATATTGGTAATATCATTTTCCAATTCGTAGTGATCCACATTTTGATTGGCAAATGCCAATTCGGAGCCAAAGAGCATGATATACCAGGAATATTGTACCCAAATTAAAAAGAGCGGAAGGGCTGCAAAACTTCCATAAATGGCATTGTATTGTGCCACGCCAACCTGAGAAGCGACATAAATCCATTGTAATAACTCAAATAAAACAGCTGCTATTAATGCTCCCATAGCACCGGCTTTAAAAGAAACTTTGGTGTTGGGTAGAGCAATGTATATAAAGGCAAATATGGCCCAGATAAGAGCAAAGGCCAAAAGTTTTAAAAGAACAAAACTTACAGGGCTAAAATACACATGGCTCTCAGAAACGGCTTCGATGCTGCTTTTAAGACCAACGGTTAATGTGCCGGACAGGATAAGGAAAATCGGAGCCACTAACATAATGGATAAGTAATCGGTAATTTTTCTTAACCAGGTTCTGTCTCTTTTAATTTCCCAGATCTCATTAAAACTGTTTTCGATGCTGCTTAATAGCTTCATCACCGACCACAGTAATAATACAACGCCAATACCTGCAATTAAACCACCGTGTGTATTAGCCAGCATTTTGTCGGCATAGTCAAATGCCTGTAATAATACGTCTTGTTGATTTTGGAATTTTGAAAGGATCTGTTGTTTCAAATCTTCCTGATATCCAAATCCTTTGGCAATAGCAAAGGCCAATGCAATAACCGGTACAATCGAAAAGAGGGTATAATAGGTAAGGGCAGAGGCTTTTAATAAACATTTATCTTCATTAAATCCTTTAATGGCCAGCGAAAATATCCGTAATTGCTTTAACAAAAAGCCTTGCTTCTTGTCTAATTTATTTAAACGAACACGCCATAATTTATGGGTTAAAAAGTGGGAGATGCGTTTAAAAAGTGTAATTACGTTTGCCATGATAATGTAAATATAACAAATGTATTTTTTGTAGCGTTATTTTGATTTTAATTCGGAACGTAGTTGATGGGATGTTTTTCGGCTGCCATCATGACTCCACCCCGGAGGACCAAATACGTACATGAATTTGTTTTTTAAAGAGGTCTCTTTTTTTAAGTCATTAAAAATGGCTTTCCATTCATGAAATACCATCGTTATTGGGTTGTAGGTGTTTAAGTTAGTGGTTAATCCGTATACCACTTCTTCTTCTTCTTTGGCAAAAGTGCCAAACAGTCTGTCCCATATAATAAGTACCATGCCCATATTTTTATCAAGGTACTTCACATTACTGGCATGATGAACCCGGTGATGAGAAGGGGTTGATAAGAACCATTCCAAAAAGCCTAATTTACCAATGGTTTTGGTATGGATCAGGATGCCGTAGATTTGAGTAGCCGCATAAATAAACATCACATCCAAAGGATCAAACCCAACCAACGATAAAGGAATAAAATACATAAAACGATAAAGTGGCTGAAAAACAGATGATCGGAACCCAACAGTTAAATTAAATTCTTCTGATGAATGATGAGTAACATGTACGGCCCAAAAAAAACGACAATAATGATCAACGCGGTGAAGCCAGTAAAACATAAAATCCTGAGCAATCACTAATACCGACCAATATACAAACGGATGAGCAACTTTGTCGATACCGATCAGTTTGAATTGATAAAAATACCAGAGTACTGCCAGGCAAACGCCACGTACTAAAATATCCAACGAAAAATTAAGCGTGGTTAAGTAGAGATTCGCTAAGACTCCTTTGGTTGAATAATATTTTTTCTTGTGCCAATAGCTGTATAAAATTTCAATCCCTATTACAATGGTGTAAATAGGAATGGATAGTTTGATCAGAAGTTCTTCTCTAAATTCGTTCATTAAAAAAGGTAAAGGTTAATTCTTGAACAAATTTAAGAAACCTTTTTCAGTTGTAGTCTTATCTTTTTGATCCGTATAAGTAATAATGTAAAAGTAGGTTCCATCAGGAGCCATACCTGATTTGGCACTTCCATCCCAGTAGCCGTTTACGCCGTCCCATTCATACATTTTTAAACCCCAACGGTCAAAAATGGAACAACTTAAACTTTTTAATCCGGTGGATCTGATTTTGAATATCTCGTTGCTGTTGTCTCCGTTTGGTGTAAATACGTTAGGAATAACGACAGTTGCCTCATTAACAATACTGATACATTTGGTGGCCGCATTAGTGCATGTTCCGTTAGCCACTAATAGTGTTATACAACAGCTTCCGGTATCGGCATACGACGTGGTTACATCGGTAGAAACAGATGTAACACCATTGCATAAATCCCAAACAGAAGAAGATGCATTTGTACTCGTATTGGTTAAATGCACGGTACTTCCGGTAGTAATAGTGGTTCCTTCTTCAATGTTGAAATTAGCCACAGGTGTTAAAATTACCTGAATAGCCGTTGGTAAAGTATAAGTAGTTGAACAACCTAGGGTAGAGGTGCAGGTAGCTGTTACTGTATAATTACCACTGGCTGCATAGCTATGATTTGGATTATTACTGTTTCCGTTAGATCCGTCTCCAAAATTGTACAAGATGCTTGAGCAGGATGAGCTTGTTTGATCGGTGAACGTAACAGACAAAGGGGCACATCCGCTGGTATTGGATGCATTAATATTTAATGTAGGAGATGGAGTTACATTAACCGTCATTGTGTATCCACTGGCACAAGCTCCGTTGGAACCCAATACCGCATAGGTTGTTGTAATAACCGGAGAAGGATTGATGGTGGCCGTTGTTTCGTTTGTACTCCATGTAAAAGTGGTTGCTCCAGTGGCTGTTAATGTGGCTGTTTGCCCTACACAAATAGATGCCGTGTTCACATTAATGGTTGGTGTGGCTGTTACATTAACCGTTGCTGTTGTTACAGATGTATTAATACAGCCATTTAAATCTGTTCCTGAAACACTATAAAAAGTCAGGGAAGATGGACTTACTGTTTGAGTGCTGCCATTAACATTATTTGACCATGTATATGTATTGGCACCACCGGCAATTAAGGTTGCTGTTTGGCCTGAACAGATAGCAGGGCTATTTACAGTTAACGTAGGAACAGCATTAACCATAACAGTGGCGGTTGTTATACCGTTACAGGTACCATTAGAACCCGATACGGTGTATACTGTTGTTGAACTTGGGTTCACACTAATGGAATTGCTATTTATAGACGAATTCCATGTATAAGTGGCCGCACCATTGGCAGTTAAAGTTGCTGTTTGTCCTGCGCATATAGTTGGAGTATTGACAGATAAGGAAATGCTTGTTCCTATAACAACAGAAGAGGTGGCTTGGGTCGAACAGGTTCCATTAGAACCGACAACCGTAACTACTGTATTGCTGGAAGGACTAATTGTATATATATTTCCGGAAACATTTCCTGGTATCCAATTAAAGGAATTAGCCCCTGATGCACTAATTGTAGCTGTTTGCCCGGCGCAGATTGTAGTTGAATTAACAATATTTAATGTTGGGGTAGCAGTAACGCTAATTGTAGTTATTGCAATGCCGGAGCACACACCGTTTGAACCGGTAACCGTATAATTTTTGGTAGAGTTTGGACTATCAGTAATACTTGCAGTTGTTTGCCCATCAGGTGCCCATGTATAAGTTGATGCGCCACTGGCGGTTAAGGTAGCTGTATTTCCTGAGCAAACAGCGGCATTGGTTACAGTAAGAGAAGGTACGGATAGCACTGTTACAAGTGCTGTTACACTTCCTGTACATGATCCACTGGTTCCCGAAACAGTGTAAGAAGTACTTGATGCCGGAGAAATACTTAACGTGTTCGTATTCGCTCCCGAATCCCAGGTATAAGTAGAAGCGCCATTGGCGGTTAATAAGGCTGATTGACCAACACAAATGGTAGGATTGTTAACAGACATAGAAATACCTGTTCCGATAGTAACAGAAACAGTTTTGGAGGACGTACAGCCGCTATTTTCTCCGATAACGGATACCGTTGTATTAGACGCCGGACTGATTGTATATGTTGATCCTGTTACATTTCCCGGATTCCATGTGAAGGTTGTTGCGCCACTCACATTTAATGTAGCTGTTTGAGCAGGGCAAATCGTTACGGAATTTGCTACTAGGGTTGGAGTAGCAGTAACATTAACACTTGCTGTTGTTGTGTTTGTACAGATGCCATTGGATCCGGTGATCGTATAGTTCTTGCTTGAACCCGGTGCATCGGTAATGCTTGATGTGGTTTGCCCGTCAGGAGCCCATGTATAGGAAGACGCTCCGCTTGCTGTTAATGTAGCGGTATTTCCTGAACAAATAGAGGTATTAGCCACTGTTAAAGACGGCACAGCAACAACTGTTACAACGGCCGTATTACTTCCGGTACAGGCCCCGGTAGCTCCGGAAATGGTATAAGTTGTGGTAGATCCCGGAGATACGGATAAGGTATTGGTTGTTGGGCCCGTATTCCAGGTATAGGTAGTAGCACCGTTGGCTGTTAATAAGGCTGTTTGCCCTATACAAATGGTAGGATTATTAACGGAAATAGAAATACCTGAACCTATAGTAACGGATACTGTTTTGAAACTTGTACAGACCCCGTTGGCACCTGTAACAGATACTGTTGTATTAGATGCCGGACTAATCGTATATGATGAACCCGTTACATTTCCGGGGTTCCATGTGTAGGTAGTGGCACCGCTTGCAGTTAAACTTGCTGTTTGAGCAGGGCATATAGTTACAGAGTTCGCTATCAATGTAGGAGTAGCTGTTACGCTTACGGTTGTAGAAATAGAATTTGTACAGGCACCATTTGAACCGGTAACCGTATATGAAGAAGTTGTTGTAGGAGTAACAACAATGCTACCGGTGGTTTGGGCTCCCTGCGACCATGTGTAATTAGTAGCTCCACTGGCAGTTAAAGTAGCTGAATTACCTGAACAAATAGAAGGACTGGTAACACTAACCGAAGGAACGCTGCTTACAACAACTGCAGTTGTATGCGACCCTGCACAGGTTCCGGATGTACCATTTACAGTGTAAACAGTGGTAGATGCCGGAGAAACAGAAAGGGTATTGGTATTAGGAGGACCGGAACTCCAGGTATAAGTGGTGGCTCCGGAAGCGGTTAATGTTGCTGTTTGACCGGGACAAATGGTTGGAGTATTCGCCGTAATGTTTAATCCTCCCGATACTGTAATCACAATAGGTTGACGGTATGTTCCTGAACAGGCTCCGGCAAATAATGTGTAGGTTCCTGCTGTTGCGTAAGCAGGCGCCGCATAAGCTGTTCCTGTTGCAATAGCAGAATTTCCTGTAAGGGTGTTGTACCAGTTAATAGTAGTTCCGGGTTCTGTAGAGGTAGCTGTTACCGTAAATGTTTGATTGGTGCAAATTGTTTGACTGGCAGATGGTGTTAATGTGTAAGCCGTTACAGAGCCAGTTCCTCCTGAACCTCCTTTGGTTGCCCCATTAGGAGGGAAATTGTTTCCGATATTATTGGCGTTTCCTGTAACATTTCCATTATTTCCACCGGCTAACGAATTACCAGGTAATGTGCCTGTAGAGGCAATATAACCGCCACCGCCACCGGCACCGGGGCCATAAGCTGTTGCATTTGATACGATACAATTAAAATTAACATTACCTCCATTACCACCATTTGCACTCAATGCTGTAGCAGCCGTTAAATTGGTAGTTCCATTAACATCTAACACAATGGCGCCGCCGCCGCCGCCGCCGCCGGCACCGTCATTGGAAGAACAGCCGGCACCTGTATTAGAAGCACTTGCTCCATCGGCAATGATTGAACCTGTTCCGCTTAAGTTACCATAACATACTACGTAAACAATTCCTCCGCCATTGCCACCGCCACTGGCTTTGTTGTCATTTCCATGCCCTGCGCCGCCGCCGCCGCCTAAAAATAGTTTACCATTGATGTAGTTCAGAGGACGTCCGCCAAAACCACCAACGGCTCTGCGTTTATCGCCACCCCAGGCATTTGAAGGTGTGCTGTAGGTTCCCGGAGCAACGGTTGACACATTTTGATTACTATTAGAGAAGGAATACCCTCCTCTGCCGCCGCCGGAAGAGGTATTGGTGGCCATGCCTGCAAATTCTAAATTCCAGATAGTATTATAGCCGGCTACCGGATTACCCAAACTGTTAAAGCTCACTCCGTTATGACCATTAGCGCCGCCGCCGCCGCCCGAGTTATGAGAATTGGCTCCACCACCGCCATTGGCAATAGATCCTCTGCAAAACACCGAGGCATAATTTCTGTACATGGCAGAATCTCCGGCAATGGATTCTCCTTTTCCTCCGCCTTCCTGAGATGGATTCGCACCATATTTATCACTACTAATTACAGTCGTAGGTGTGTAGTTAAAAACAGCGCCACCTCTGAATCCTTTACCGGCAACATTAAATGCACCGGTTGAATTTAATTGAATATCATTTAATACTTCAACAACGGCAACACCTCCGGTACTGCCATTCCACTGAGGGCAAGAGATAGATGCGGTTCCATTTAAGGTTAATGAGGCATAACGGGGCACTCTGATAACCTGAACATTTCCGAGTAAAGTAATGTTTTTGCCTGATTGAGTAGTGTAGCTTTTCGTTACATCGTAATTGTTTTTTAATCCACAGTCAATAACAATAGATGTATTGTTAGGAATAGAATTTACCTGTGCAAACTCGTTCATTCCGGCGTTATTATAATTTGTTATTTTTCCAAAGGTTGTATCCGTGGGGAAAGCGGAATTACCATCATACCAGGGACCTGTAAAACTACCATCATAAGAATAGACATTGGCGCCCTGCATTTGAATGATATATACTAAGTCTCCAACAGAAAAAGCCGAAGAGTTTCCTACATTTAATGTGGTGGAACCTGATGTAACGTTGCTGGTTAAGGACGTATAAGCATTAACAATGGTATTTGCTGCTGAGATAGTAGGGGTACCATCTTTACCTCTTTGAGATAATAAATTAAAGCTTACTAAATATAAGCCAAGTATGTATATATATTTCATCTCTTTCGTGTTTTAGAACTCTCCAAGATAAGTATTTTTCTCTTTTTTTTGAGAAACTACAGAAAATTAACAGAATATTAATGTAGGGGAGATTTACCTGTAAAAATGCGCTACTAGGAGGGAAAATACAGGCTTTTATCTGTATGATGAATTTAGTGGAAAAAGGCCAGGGATTTTAATTTTGCCGGCTTTCTTTTTTTATTCCGGTTAATGCTAAAAAAAGCCATCCTGCAATAAAGAATAACCCTCCGATAGGCGTGATTGGCCCCAAAATTTTTAACCAATCGGCCCCGAAGAGGTTTCGGGTGCATAAAATATAGAGAGATCCTGAAAATAGGATGATGCCTATCAGAAAGCAGTAATATGCCCTGGTAATATATTGATGTGACGATTGTTTTGAAAGAAGCACTAATGCCAGCATTGCCAAAACATGATACATCTGATATTTTACAGCGGTATCAAAACCGTTCAACTGATCGGGTGTAATTAAACCAGTAGAAAGTTTCCCTTTTAAGAAATGAGCCCCTAAAGCTCCTAAAGCCACTGCAATGGCACCTAATAAGCCGATGATTACTGTTTTTTTTGAATTCATTGTTGATGGGTAATATAGTTTAAAAATTCATCTTTGGTTCCCTGAAACTGAAACTCATCGGACAGTGAAACCACATTTTCTTTGTCCGTTAAAACATTCAATGCATATTTCATATATTCCAGTTTTTCTCTGTCATGAGTAAACAATTCGCCAATCTTTTTTATTTGAGAACTTGATAAGCAAACATCTACCAATAATTTTTTAGAAATAGTTAATTTTTCATTTTCGTATGCGGTGGTCTTTATTTTTGTGTACACCCTTTCAAATTGTTGATCATCAGCAGGTACTTTACATTGTAATTTTTTTTGTTTGAGCTTATTCTCTTCGTCTTTTAAAAAAGACATATAAGACTCTTTCATAGTGGGGTATTTAAATACAGGTAAAATCTGATTGATATTTTCTTTATCGGTTATCCGTGTATATGCTTTTTTTGCCAGATTTAATCTATCCATATCAATGGAGGATAACTCCAGAAGTGATTTTAATTGCCCCACTGATAAGCAATTATAATCAATAATTTTACTGAGATATCTGTATTCCGTTTCTGTATCATTTACACCATGCAGGAGATTAAGAGCATAATTTATTTCTTTACTGGTTAATATTGTTTTACAGGTGCCTGTTATGGAATCAAAGTTATTATAAAACACAGGTTTGTTTTTAACTGATTTATATAAGTTACCATATATGCTGTTGTCAACCAAAGGAGCAGTTTCTTTAGGCGCTTCCGGAACAGGTGGGGTTTCCGGTCCCGATTGCTTGGATACGGATTTGAATTGCAGAGACAGTTTATCATCTTTCTCTTTTAGCACATACGTAAATTCATTATTTAAAAATTTTGATTTAGTGCTAAGCAAAATCGAATCTTTAAACCGTAATTCTTTAATGATGCCGGGAATCTTGATTTCTATAAAATTCCAACCCGTAGAAAGGTTATATACTTTGATATCCGATTGGGCAGTTTTATTAATTTTCTCATGATTTACGGATAAATAAAACGGATGACCTGTTTCACTAAATATCACCAGCGAATTGTTTTGAGATTGAACAACAAGTCCACAAAAAAGAAGATAAATAAGGACTTTGATCTTTTGAAACATATTATCTGTTTTGATAACAAATTTAAGGTTATTTTTGTGCAGAATTTAGTTTATGAGCAAAATATTAATTATTGGCGCCGGGCGCTCTTCTTCAAGTTTAATCGATTATTTTTTATCGAATGCAAAAACATATGCCTGGCATGTTACCATTGCTGATGCCAACAAACAGGCTGTTGAATCTAAAATTAGTAAATACAAAGATGTAGCAACTGCTGTAGAGTTTGATGTAGCAAACGTTGCATTGAGAGAGGAATTGATAAAACAGTCAGACTTTGTGGTATCAATGCTTCCGGCATTTATGCACGGTGATGTGGCACGGGATTGTGTGCGATTAGGAAAGCATATTGCTACGGCCAGTTATGTGAGTCAGGATATGAAGGAGCTGGATGCAGAAGCCAAACAAAAAAAATTGTTATTATTGAACGAATGCGGTCTGGATCCGGGAATAGATCATGCTTCTGCCATGAAGGTCATTCACGAGATACAGCATAAGGGAGGAAAAGTTACCAGCTTTAAATCGTTTTGTGGTGGCCTGGTAGCACCCGAAAGCAATGATAATCCGTGGGGGTATAAATTTAGCTGGAATCCTCGTAATGTGATTTTGGCAGGGCAGGGCACGGCACAGTTTATTGAAGAAGGTAAATTGAAATTCATTCCATATAACCGCATTTATACTCAAATAGAAACTATTGAAGTAGAGGGCTACGGCAAGTTTGATGCATATGCAAACCGTGATAGTATTGGTTATAAAGAACCTTATGGCTTAGATGACGCAAAAACGATGCTGAGAGGAACTTTGCGTATGCCAGGTTATTGCAAAGCATGGAATGTATTTGTGAAACTGGGCTTAACGGATGATACCTATAAAATCAAAAATGCCAACACGCTAACTTATACTGATTTATTGGAATCGTTCTTACCTAAAGGAACAGCTTCAGTAAAAGAAAAATTAATTGCTTTTATGGGTTCTGATATGGATGCTGAGGTGATTGCTAAACTTGAATTTCTGGAATTGTTTTCAAACAGAAAAATTACCTTGAAAGAAGGATCTCCTGCAGAATTACTTCAAAACTTACTGGAAGAAAAATGGTTATTGAAACCGGGAGATAAAGATATGATTGTGATGCAGCATCAATTTGAATACACCCTGAATGGCGCCGGTAAAAAATTAGAATCGTCCTTAGTAGTGATTGGCGATGATGAAGTGCACACTGCCATGGCAAAAACAGTGGGTTTGCCATTAGCAATTACCATTAAAAATTTCTTAACCGGTAAATTTAGATTGTACGGTATACAAACGCCCATGGTAAAAGAAATTTACGAACCTTTGTTGAGTGAGTTAGAAACGTTAAATGTGATATTTACTGAAACAGAAAAATAAAATAAAGGCTTTGTGAAAACAAGGCCTTTTTTGTTTTCGTCATTGCAAACGCAGTGAAGCAATTTCAAATAACTCTATATTAAGTTTGATATTCCGTCGTTGCCGAACAGCTATTCGTTATAACGACTATTTACCCATAAAAGATAAATAATCCTGCAAAATAATCGTAGCGCTTACCATATCCACGGTATCTTTATTGGCTCTGTCTTTCTTTTTTAAACCACCCATCAGCATGGTTTGATGGGCAAGGGTAGAGGTAAAGCGCTCATCGTAACGGGCTATTTTAATATGTGGAAATTTACGTGTCAGATGCGTAACAAAAGGATCAATAAAACGGGCACTATCCGAGGCTTCATTTTGTAAGGTCTTTGGTTCACCTACGACAATACATTCTACAGTTTCTTTTTTTAAGTAAGCTTCCAGATAAGCCATAAGGTCTTTACTATGTACGGTAGTTAAACCGGAGGCAATAATTTGTAAAGGGTCGGTAACCGCAATACCAACGCGTTTGCTACCATAATCTATTGCCATAATTCTTGCCATGGGATGAAGGTAGGGAAATTTAATAAAGTATTATATAGTCAATTTGAATTAAATTTAGACATAAGAAGGTTCTTTAAAAGAAAAGTATCAGAGTGATTAGACTTGAAGAAAGTAAAATTTATTAGCCTTGCTCCTATTTTTTTCATTTTAGTCTTCAAACTTAAGGCTTTGGCCATGTTTTGGGGTCAGAAGTCGCGTATCTAATACCATAAATGAAAATGGTTTGATTCCTTTCATTGACCAAATAATGAATAGTGTAGGGGAACTTTTGAATGATGCGAAGTCTTATTTGGTCGTACTTAATTTGAAATAGAGGCATTTTCTTCAAATCATTGACGGTTGTTTTCGTAGCTTTTAAAAAACGTTTTGCTAATTTAATATCTATTTTAGAATAATAGTCAATAGCATATCTAAGATCGTTTTGTGCTTCCGAAAGAATGACAACTTTGAATTTCTTCATGACATCCTATAATTCAAAAGAGTCAATAAATTCATCCCAGTTTTTAAAATCCTCTGGTTTGGCATTTTTAACTCTATTACGAATCAAAGTTTTTTCCTTTTCAGATACAACAATGTTTTCTTCGGTATAAGATTCAATCTTAACATAATTAAGAGAATTCAAAAGATTCATTAATTTGTCAACTTTAGATGCATCGCTTATATTTAAAAGTAATTGTTGCATGATTAATATTTTTGCTTCTAACAAATGTAGAAAATTTCTTCCTTTTTGCCTACTTAGAATTTCACTTTGCGCAGTGGCGGTTAAAAAACTTCAAAAAAACGTTAAAATAAATTGCAGCTATCAAAATTAATTATAACTTTGTATTACAAAGTGCTTTTAGTATGACAAAAGAAAACGCAGAACACCTCGAGGCGATAAAGGATATACGCCAAATGATGAAGAAATCAACCCGTTTTTTATCACTCAGTGGTTTATCGGGTGTGTTTGCCGGAATATATGCTCTGGCAGGGGCGGTAGTTGCTTATCTGTATTTAAATTCTTTATACCATACCTGGGTGAGGGGAGGCGAAAGTGCTCTCAATCGAAATGACATTTATCTGAACTTTATTTTAATTGCATCGGTGGTATTGGCGTTGTCTATTTCTACCGCTTATTTTTTCTCTAACCGAAAAGCCAAAAGAGAAGGACATCATTTATTTGATCATGCGGCTCTCAGAGTTTTGATTAATCTGGCTATTCCTTTATTGGCCGGTGGTGTGTTTTGCATGGCTTTATTATATCATGGAACAATTGTATATATAGCGCCTGCCATGTTGTTGTTTTATGGTTTGGCTTTGGTAAATGCCAGTAAATATACGTATGATGATATTCGTTATTTTGGAATTTGTGAAATCGTATTGGGATTGATCAATGTTTTTAATTTAGGGAACGGATTATTATATTGGGCCTTTGGTTTTGGAGTGTTACATATTGTATACGGAGCAACCATGTGGTATAAGTACGAGAGAAAGGGATAGAAGGATTAAAGAGACAGAAGAGATGAAAGGGATAATGATGGCTGTCTTGATTCCCTTGAGTCAAAAAGTCTCTGAATTCATTATTAAAATAAATAGTTTGTAATTGAAGTCATATATACATAATTTAAATAAAGCATTTGAGAATCGTATCCGCTTAGGGATCATGAGTGTATTGATGGTGAATGATAGTGTGGATTTTAGTACTATGAAAGAAACGCTTGAGCTAACGGATGGAAATTTGGCCAGTCATATTACCGCATTGGAAAAAGAAGGCTATATCCATGTAAAAAAAGAGTTTGTAGGTAAGAAACCGTTAACAACATACTCTGTTACTAAAGTCGGTATGAAGGCTTTTAACGATCACCTGGATGCGCTTGAGCAATTATTGAAAGGACGTTAACTCCTTTTTTTTGAATTTAAACTTTGTAATTCAAAGTGCTTTTAAATAAAAAACATGAAACCAATAGAAATTCATTATCAATCCGAAAACTCTTACAGAGGCAAAGCGGTATTATGGTTATTAGAAAAAGGAGTTCCCATTCATGCTAAACTTAATGCGCATCGTATAGCCTGGAATTTAAGTTCCGATGACTTCCTGAAATTTAGTGAGGGTAGCTTAGGAAATGCAATGGGACAGTTTTATAAATCACAACATTTTGAACCTATTCCTAAAGCCGAGCGTCATGATGTATTTCATGTGTTGTTGGGTTACTCAACCAATGTGATTGATGAAGCGGCCATGCAGTTCTTTTTATGGGGTAATGGCAAGCCCTCTTTTTTTACGGTAGGTACGTGTCTTATTACCACAATCATATTCCCAAATCATTTTCGGGAATTCAAAACAGCCTTCCAAAAAGGGAAACAGGCCACCGCTATTCGCGATTGGAATTTTAAACATCTGCTCAACGAAGATTTACAAATATTAAAAAACAGGGTATTCACTAAAAATCAATTCTTATGAAAACAACAGCATCCATCAAAAACATCCGAAGAGTCGTGATCGTATTTATTATTCTTTTAGCCTTAAGCGGTATTACTGCTTTTCCTTTAGTAACCGAAGTTGATTTTATGTTAGCGCATATTAATGCCTTTCCACTATTTTTTCATGATTGGATTAAAACGGTTTATCATTCGGTTCATCAAACACCTTCCATTGTTTTGTATGGTACGGATTGGTTAGCCTTTGCGCATATCATCATCGGATTATTTTTTGTGGGCGTATATCAAAACCCCGTTCGAAATAAATTCATTGTGAATGTTGGTATTGTGGCTTGTATAGCAGTGTTTCCCTTAGCTTTTATTTGCGGACCAATCCGGGAGATTCCAATTTACCATCAAATCATTGATTGTTGTTTTGGTTTGTTTGGTGTGATCCCATTATTGTATATCAAATATCAGATTAAACAATTAGAAAACAATTTCCCGACAAATATCTCTGCTTACAAAGATGCAATCTAAAAGTATGATCTGCGAAAATCAGCGACATCGGCGGGCAAAAATTAAAAACAGTAAATATGAAAACAACCTGTAAACAATCCAAAAACATTATCGATTACGTCATGTGGTTACATGTCAAAACATCCTCCCTGGTAGCAGGACTGATTGGTCCAATGGTATTTAATTATGGCACAAGCGACAAGAACTGGAATTTAAGTGCAAAAGAATTACAGGGGTTTCCGGAAGGTACCCTTGGTAAAGCCTTGGGCGATTTTTTGAAGGACC
>JACQAK010000236.1 GCA_016194985.1 Bacteroidota bacterium | reverse complement strand
GGCCAAATTTTAATAAGTGATACTCCAACAAGTAATAAATACCAATTGCACATGGAAGATTTTGCTAACGGTATTTACTTTGTGAATGTGTATCAAACCAACCAAATTGTGAAGAGAGAGAAGGTGGTGCTGAATAAATAATAGCACCAAATTGTTTTTTGTGGGATGTTCAGAAAATATGTTTATAGTAAATAAGTTAAAAATATAAGGTCATGAAAAATAGTATACTGATAATAAGTTATTTCTTGTTATTTTCTGCAAAAATTATTTCGCAATCTGGCTTTTGTTTTGCACCTGCAACCGCTTATAATGCAGGTGACAACCACAGTGTTGTGTCAGGAGATTTTAATAACGATGGAATAAAGGATATAGCCACTACAAATGAAGGTGGTGGCACTCAAAGTGGCATTGTTGTTATGTATGGTATTGGCAACGGAACATTTGGTGCATCAAATAGTTATTTAAATGGCGGTGTAAATGCAAGATCTATCACTTCAGCTGATTTTAATAATGATGGAATTGCGGATATAGCTGCACCGAATGGAAGTGGATATATATCTGTTTTTTTAGGAACTAATACAGGAACATTATCTCCTATGATATTATCTCCAGGTGGATTTTCCGGTTCTAATGGAATAGCTGCAGGAGATTTTAATAATGACAATAAAATGGATCTTGCTGTAACAAACAGTGGAAGTAACGGTACCGGAATTTTATTAGGACTGGGGACAGGTTCTTTTTCTGCTCAATCAATTTTTTTATTTGGATATCAGTCTTCGGATATTGTATGTTCAGATTTTGATGGAGACGGAAATAAAGATCTTGCAACTACTAATGATGATTATAATGGCAGTATTTCTGTAGTATTAGGGAATGGTACCGGAGATTTTACAGGAAACGGCACAAACTATTTTAGCTATGCCGTTGACCCTCGCCCTCAGAGTTTATGTACAAAGGATTTTAATGGTGATGGAAAGAATGACTTGGCAGTAACTAGTGGATATTCAGGAATAGTTTCTGTTTTTTTATCCTCCTCCTCCGGATTATTTTTTCCTAAAGTAGACTATCCTATTACTAGCGGTTCAACATTGCCTACCTTATTTTCGATAGCTTCTGCTGACTTTAACGGTGATCATATTTTAGATTTAGCTGTACGCGGATATGAGGAGCTAATATGTTTTGGTTCTGGCGGAGGCGTTTTCGGATCTCCTACTCCTATTTCAACTACCCCCCCTTCAACAATTTCTGCTGGCGTAGGAGAAACATGTACAGATGATTTTGACGGGGATATGAAACCTGATTTGGTATTAACTGCAGGAAATAATAATACTGTATTGGTTTTGTTACATTGTATACCAACACCTTTATCTGTATCAACTACTGTTACTAATGCTTTATGTTTAGGCGCATGTAACGGAATGGCGATGATTAATATCAGTGGAGGGGTACCAACGTACACTATTCAATTTAGTAACATTGCAACGTATACTACTACAAACACTTTTAGTGTTTCCGGACTTTGCGCAGGAAATTACTCATATACTGTAACAGACGATTTGGCATCTTCCATTTCCGGAACACTTGCAATTTCAGAACCGACACAAATTTCTTTTATAACGTTTATGTCTTCGCCAACAGTATGCCCGGATATTTGTGATACTTTGAAAATTACTTCAGTGAGTGGAGGAACACCTCCTTATAACTACGTGTGGTCTCCAAATATTTCAAGTAGCTCCATTAATATTGTATGCTCCCACAGTTCGATACCGTGCAGTGCAACCGTTGTTGATGCCAATAATTGTAGTGTAACTCAAACCCTCATGATTACTGTTAATAATTGTGTATATGACTCTATATGGCCGGGAGATGCCAACGGTGATAGCACGGTGAATAATTTGGATGTATTGGAATTGGGATTACATTATATGCAAACAGGTTCGGCCAGAACTTATACGAGTAATTTATGGCAGCCATATTCTGCAAATAACTGGTCAGGTACTGTAAGCAACGGAAGAAATTTAAAACACAGTGATTGTAATGGTGATGGAATAATAGATGCAGGCGATACGTTGGCTATTTATTCTAATTACAATAACATTCATTTTTATAAACAAATTAACCAGCTAAACACAAATCCTGAATTAACAATTGTTCCTGATCAGCCATCTGTTTTAAAGGGACATTGGGGTTCGGCATCTGTTTTTCTTGGAGATCAGTCAAACCCGGTGTCGAATATAAATGGGATTGCATATACGGTATATTTTGGTAATAGTATTTTAGCTCAGGATAGTATATATATTGAGTATAGTCATAGCTCTTTTATGAATTTAACCGGAGGTAATTTAAATTTTCAGAAATCAGACTTCGTAAATGGAAACATTTATACGGCAACGACTCACACTAATAATATAAACGCCAATGGCTATGGAAAAATTGCTACGTTGCATTATAAGATAAGAGATGATTTGAGTACAGATGAACAGCTTTATGTGCTGTTAACGAATGTTTATGCTTCAAGTAACCTGGGGATTATTACTCCATTATCCGGAGGATGGACTCTTATTGATGCATTGGGGGCAAGTGTTGGAGTTAAAAGTTTAGTTAATGGTAGTTCAATTAGAATTTTCCCTAACCCTGCTAATAACTATATTAATATACAAAGCTCACAATCTTTAGGTAAAATAGAAGTATGTTCAGTTACAGGTGAAATGTTATTTAGTGAGATGCCAACTTCATTGAATTGTAAATTAGATTTAACAAACCTGTCTAATGGCATTTACTTTATGAATGTTTATCAAAACAACCGAATTGTGAAGAGAGAGAAAATTGTTTTGAATAAATAGATTGTTTTAATTGCTAATTTAATATTATGAAGCAGATTCTGATTTTTGTATTTTATTTTGTGTTTTTTTCTGTTATCGGTTTTTCACAACCAATAAATCTGGATTTTAGCTCTGGTGCAATAAATGGATGGACATTACAAGAAGGTGGAAATCAAAACTCGATTACAAAATCTATTTACAATTTACACCCGTCTACAGAATATAGTATAATGAGTTATACTAATGAGATTAATGGAGTAGTAGCTGGCATATCATCGCCCTTAGGTGGAAATTATATAAGGGTAGGGAGTATGGATACTGGTGGGGTTGCATATAAACTTTCGCAAACATTTACAGTGGATGTTACTTCTAAAGCATTATTATTTAGTTATACTTTTTTGATGGATAATGGTGGTCATGATTGTTCCGAGCAGAATTATTTTGATTTTTGTCTTACGGATGCTAGCGGTAATAAAATACCTTCGTATTCTGATAATCATTATATTCTGAACAGTATAAATTGTAGTGGCGGTGATCCAAACTATGCAGCAACTGGTTTTACATGTAAATACTGGAAAAATGTATCTTATGATTTAACAAATTATATTGGAGCAACAGTGACTATTGATTTGTATGTTTCTGGATGTAATATGAATCAGGGCGAACATGCCGGATATGCTTATTTTGATGCTGCAATCTGTAACAATAATAATTTATCCCCCAGTTATTTAACTATAAATGATAGTATCTATCCGATACTGGAGTCTAATAGTATGATTAACTTATGTGGTTTAGATACAGCTGTGATATGGGGTCCCGTTGGGGCAACTAATTTTTCCTGGGCCGGAGGAGCAATAAATGGATTAACTACTCAAAGTGTATCAATAACCCAGCCTGGAGTATATAATCTTGTTTGTAATAAACCCTTCGGATGTTCAAACAATATAAATGCATCTTTTGCAATTGGTGCCGTGCCTGTTCTTACAGTTACAGGAACATCTCCAAATTGCCCTGATGTAGTAATAAATTTAACGGGAAGCGGAGCGCAAACTTACACATGGATGCCAATTGCCGGCACACCTCAGGCAATGGGCTTTACAAACCAATATTCTGTTTTACCACGAACAACATCTGTATATAAGCTTCTCGGAAAGAATGCATTTGGTTGCGTTGGCTCATTGGATTATACAGTAACGCCATTACCTTCTCCTACAATAACTGTTACCGGAAATAACTCTTTATGTTCAGGAAATACTACTTTAACCGCTACGGGGGCGGATACTTATACCTGGAGTACAGGCGTAACAACAAATTCAATTGTTGTTACCCCGTCTGTTACAATGGTATATACAGTCAGCGGATCCTCAGCTTCCTATTCATGTTTAGACACATATATTGATACCATACGTTTTTTAGGTGTAGGAATTAATTCTTCATCACTTAAAATGTGTCAGGGAGGAAGCGTTACTGTTTTGGGAAAAGGCGCAACAAGTTATACCTGGAGTAATGGAGCCACAACGAATTCTGTTGTTTTAAGCCCTACAGTTACAACTACATATACAGTTTTTGGGTTAAGTGCAGGCAGTTGTGGGGTTACACAGTCAGTTTTTACCGTTACTGTTAATCCTTTGCCTAATGTATATGCGAATAGTCTTCCTAATACGCCAACAGTTTGCACTGGCGCTACTATGTATTTATATGGTTCAGGGAGTGCAACAACATATTCTTGGAGTGGAGGGGTGACGAATAATGTTAGTTTTAATCCAACTGTAAGTTCTACGTATACAGTAACCGGAACAGACGTGAATGGTTGTGTAAATACTGCTACAAGATCAATTTCAGTATATACTTACACGGTAGATGTAAATCCTCCTTATCCATTATGCTCTGGGCAGTCTGCAACTCTTACTGTTTTGGGGGCATCAACTTATACATGGTTTAATTCTTCAACCAGCCAAAGCATAGTTGTATCTCCTACGGTGAATACGTCTTATAATGTTACCGCCTCTAATAGTGTCTGCACAATGAATATATACAAACAGGTGCAGGTAGCTAATAGCCCTCCAAGTTTTTATACATGGGCCAGTTCCTATACAATTTGTTCCGCAAATGCCAGTACACCATCTATATATCTTACCGGAACAAATTGTTATTACTCATGTTCTCAACCTGATACTAAAGTTCCAAATGTTACATCCGGGTATTTTGTTGTGAACCCGTTACCGCCATCTCCAACTGTTTATACAATAACAGCTACCAATGGATGTGGAGTAATCAGTAATACCATATTAATTACTCCAATAGTATCTCCTACAGTTACAATATCAGGACCAACAGTTTCTTGTTCAGGATCATTAGTTACCTATACGGCAAATGGTGCAACATCCTATTCCTGGACTTCAGGAGGAAACACTGCCAATTTTTCTTCATCACCAACAACTAATCAAATTTATACGGTTACCGGTGCTTCGGCCACCGGAGGATGTACCTCCAGTGTGTCCATAAGTTTAGCAGTTTTAAAAAGCCCTACTGTAACTGCTAACAATCCAAATATCTGTATAGGAAATTCAGCAATACTGAATGCTAGTGGCGCCTCTACATATACATGGAATACAGGATCAAACTCTTATTCAATAAATGTGTCTCCGGCCTCGAGTACTAATTATACAGTGTATGGAACAGGATCAAATGGTTGTGTTTCATCTTATATTTCTACTGTTACGGTTGCCTCTCTCACATCTCCAATTAGTGTAAATAGTGGCACTGTTTGTGAAGGAAATTTTTTCATAATGTCCCCAACCGGAGCGTCTTCATACACATACAGTAGTGGTTCGGCCTCGGTTGCACCTACTGTAAATTCAACATATACGGTTACAGGGTTAAATTCTTATGGGTGTATTATGGGTAGTGCTATTAGTTCTGTTACAGTTTTTCCTGCACCCACAATTGTTGTCAATAGTGGAAGTGTTTGTGTCGGACAATCTTTTGTTATGAATCCGAGCGGTGGAAACGTATATGTATATAGTAATGGAAGCAACAATGTATTCCCGACTACAACTAATAATACTTTTACAGTTTCTGGAAGTGATATTAACGGGTGCATTAATACTGCTGTTAGTAATGTTAATATTGTTGCTCCTACTATTTCTGTTGGGAATGGTACCGTGTGCCTTGGAAGCAGTTTTACAGCTATTCCCTCCGGAGCAAATACCTACACTTGGTCAACAGGGGCTATCGCTTCCAGTATAGCCGTAACCCCAACTATAAATACTACTTATACAGTTACTGGAACTGATTTAAGTAATTGTGTAGGTTCTCAAACAGTTAGTGTTATGATTGATAACACTTGCCAGGATGTATGGCCAGGTGATGCTAACAGCGATGGTGTGACCAATAATTTGGACGTTTTAGAGTTGGGCTTACATTTTACACAAACCGGGTTTCCAAGACCAATAATAAGTAATGCCTGGCAGCCTTATCGTGCGACTAATTGGTCAGGGAATATTACAGGTGGTAAAAACCTAAATCACAGTGATTGTAATGGAGATGGAATTATTAATAACGATGACACATTAGCTATTTATAATAATTATGGCTTAACACATGCATTTAAGCCAGCTCAGGAAGAAGTTATTACCCCACAGTTGAGTGTTGTTCCTGATCAGGTTGCCGTATTGAAAGGGACTTGGGGCACCGCTTCTATCTATTTGGGTAATTTGGATGAAAGCATTAATAATATTAATGGCGTAGCTTTTACAGTTGATTTTGATTATACACTTATTGAAGCCAATAATATTTACATCGAATATCAGAATTCATTTTTAGATGCCGGACAAAATTTACATTTTCGAAAAATGGATTTTGTGACTGGAAAAATTTTCACTGCAACTACCCATACGGTAAATAACAATGTATACGGTTATGGAAAAATAGCCACTTTATATTATCAGATCAAATCTACTTTAACGAGCGCTCAAGTTTTAAATATCACTATTTCTCAAGCCAACAAATCAGATGATTTAGGTGTTATTACACCATTAACAACCGGAGCAGGCTCATTAACAGCAACAATTGATGTAGGGTTACAAGAGATTTTGAATAAAAGCTTTGTTATGATCCATCCAAACCCAACAAATGGAGTGTTAACTGTTATGTCGAAAACAGAAGTTGAAAAGATAGAGATTGTTGCTATTACAGGTCAGGTGTTATTGTCTGAAACATCGACTAATGCTTCATTCATATTGCATTTAGAAAACCTGTCTAATGGCATTTACTTTGTGAATGTTTATCAAAACAACCGAATTGTGAAGAGAGAGAAAATTGTTTTGAATAAATAGATATGATTAATTATCGATACTAATTAAAAGGCTTTTATCGACAACTTGATTCAACTAATAGGTATATTTGATCTATGGAAGTATAATGAAAAATTATAATTAGCTTAAAAAAATGATGATATTAAACAACTTTGATTTTCAAAAAAAATTATCCTTTATAATATGTTTGTTCTTGTTTTGTTTTGCAAATAGTTTTGCGCAGCCTGTTAATTTAGGTTTTGAGACCGGAGATCTTACCGGATGGACTTTGCAAGAAGGAGGAAATCAGGATTCCTACTCCATGATTATAAACAATATACACGCTTCTACAGAATATTCTGTGATGCTTCCATCTGCTATAGAAACAAATAGTGTACCTATCACAATGGCTTCGCCTTTTGGCGGTAATTATGCAAGAATAGGACGAGTCGAGTATGGAGGAACAACTTATAAGCTTTCACAAACTTTTACGGTTGATGCCTCATCTTCATCATTAGCTTTTGGATATGCCATAGTGATGGATAATGGAGGACATGACTGTAAGGAACAAAACTTTTTTAATTTTTCTCTCAAAGATGCTAATGGAAATGTCATCCCTTCAAATTCGAATAATCAATCAGTTTTAGCAGGAACCTTGTGCCTGAATACCAGTGGTGGTGATCCGAATTATTCTACTTATACACGTTTTTCTTATAAAAACTGGAGTAATTTATCTTATGATTTGTCTAGCTATATGGGAACAACAGTTACTGTAGAACTGCTTGTAGCAGGATGTAATATGGATTTAACGGGACATGCCGGTTACGCCTATTTTGACGCTTCTTTCTGTGGAAATAATCCTGCTCCTGGTTATGTAACTATTAACGGAAATCCTTATGCATTGCCTCAGAATAATACTACGATTGATTTATGTAATTCTTCAAATCATATAATTTGGGCTCCTGTCGGGGCTACCAGTTTTTCATGGACCGGCGGCGCTATCAATGGACTTACAACACAAAGCGTTTCTATTACTCAGCCGGGAGTTTATCATTTGACGTGTAATAAACCTTATGCTTGTTCTAATACAACCGAAGTAACGTTTATAGTGGGCCCCCCATCAAATCTTTCGGTAACAAATCTTTCCACTATTTCTTGTCCCGGAGCTGCTGTAACCTTATCTGTTACCGGGGCTTCAAGTTATACATGGTCGTCGGTATCAGGTACAACTCAAAATATGATAATAAACTCTTCAACTTATGATGTTACACCTCAGGTTAATTCGGTGTATAATGTTATAGGAAAAGATGTAAATGGGTGTGTTTCTTCAAAAAACTATACGGTTTCGGTATTGGCCGCACCTTCATTAAGCGTAGTTCCCAGCGCTCCTTTGTGCTCAGGAGCTACAGTTAAACTAACAGCTTCCGGCGCTGATACTTATAGCTGGAATGGGGGTGCTACTTCAAATACAATATCTGTTGTTCCAACTTTAACACAAACACCTTATACGGTTACCGGAAAACTTTTAAGTACAGGATGTACTACCGCATCTACTTATTATGTATTGGCAGATACATTGTATGTTATTATTGATAAAAATAAAATTTGTATCGGAAGAAGTACTATTGCTACAGGCAAGGGAGCATTGAATTACAATTGGAGTACCGGAGCAACTACCAATACAATTTCTGTAACGCCTACAGTTACTACAACATATACCGTATCAGGATTAACGTCATCTTGTGGATTAGTAGAATCGGTAATTACTATTACGGTTGTACCTCTGCCTACTATTGTTGTAACACCTCCAACTATTCCTGATTGCCCCAGAAATTATTTTTTATCAGCATCAGGAGCTTCTACTTATACATGGTCTTCAGGGATTACAAACAATACCAACGTATATTTAAATTCAACCTCTTCCTATACCATTACAGGTGCTGATGTTAATGGATGTAAAAACACTACAACTGCAACCTATAGCGTTCTTCCTATAGCTACTTTAACGGTTACGGCTAATCCAACATTGCTTTGTGCCGGACAGTCTGCAACATTAACTGCGCTTGGGGCTTCAACATATACATGGAATACCGGAGTGATTTCTTCGAGTATAGTAGTAACGCCAACTGTTAACACATTTTATAGTGTTAATGGTACAAATCCTAATGGCTGTATAAGTCCTGGTTATGCCCCTGGAATTACTGTTTCAGCAGCTGCCCCAAGCTTTAGTTTTGCAAGTAACTCTTATTCTTTTTGTCCCAATACGGTTGGTAACAATATTCCTATACAGGGGCCTAATACCTACACATATTCATGTAGTCAACCTAGCGTAGTCATTGCACAAAGTTCAAGCCCATACTTTCAAATACAAACTTTTGTGCCAACACAAACCATTTTTACAATTACGGCAACTAACGGTTGTGGTAGTGTTAGTAATACGGTTACAGTAGATCCCTTGCCGTTACCAAACATGTCAATAACAGGCCCAACAATAACCTGTGATGCTACTCCAATTACATATACAGTTGGTGGTGTTGTTTATGTTAATGCAAATCCAGGAAATATATCTGTTGCTGCTTCAACAATAATGGTATCACCAACAGTTAATACAACATACACAATTACTGGGCGAGGGGCTAATAATTGCTTTGATACGCAAACAATAAATGTTATGGTAAATACCGGCGTCACTGTCCCTTCAAATAGTTATACTATTTGTTCAGGCACTCCCCAAACACTTTCGGCAAATGGCGCCAGTTCGTATACATGGAGTACCGGCGCTAATACTCAAAGCATCATAGTTACACCATCTGTAAGTACTATATATTCTGTCACAGGTGTTTCTTCAAACGGATGTACTGCTACAAAAACAATTTCTGTAGTTGTAATCCAGTCCCCTTCATTTACTGTAAACAGTGGTTCAGTTTGTGCCGGTAATTTTTTTGTGATGAATCCAATTGGTGCAATAGGCAATTTATATTATTATAGTAGTGGATCAGCATCTGTTATTCCCACATCTAATGCTAGTTATACCGTTACAGCGTACAATTCGAGTAGCTGTGTTGTAAGTGCAGTTAGTTCAGTAACAGTAAACCCGATCCCAACAATTACTGTTAATAGTGGTACAATTTGTTCTGGTCAAACTTTTTCAATGATGCCCGGTGGAGGAACAAATTATGTGTATAGTAACGGGAGTAATATTGTAAGCCCTTCGGGCAATACAAGTTATACAGTAACAGGAGCTGACGCTAATGGTTGTATCAATACTGCTGTTAGCAATGTTTTTGTGAATGCGGGAACGCCTCCAAACCTGTCGGTAAATAGTGGAACCATTTGTAGCGGAGATAATTTTACAATAACACCTTCGGGAGCAAGTAGCTACTCATATAGTAGCGGTAGTGCTATTGTTACACCAACTGCTACAACTGAATACACGGTTACTACAAATTCAGGATGTTCCGGCACATATAGCATAACCAGTTTAGTAACGGTTAATCAACCGCCTACTATTACAGTAAACAGCGGAACGGTCTGTAGTGGGGATAGCTTTACGATTGTTCCTAACGGAGCTAACACATATACATACAGTAGTGGTAGTAATGTGGTCGTACCTGCAAATAATATGACAGTTACCGTAACAGGGACAGATAGTAATGGTTGTCAGGCTAATTTTGGAGCTATAAGTTCTATTTCAGTGAACGCATTACCTACCATAACAGTTGCATCAAGTGCAGCTACAGTTTGTGAAAACACGAGTATTGACTTGACTGCCGGCGGAGCAGATACATATGTTTGGAGTACAGGAGCTAACACTCAAAGTTTAACTCTTATACCAACAGCAAATGCTACTTATACAGTAACAGGAATAGATCAGAATAATTGCAGTAGTACACAAACAGTTAGTATTGTAGTGGATAATACCTGCCAGGATGTTTGGCCGGGGGATGCCAATAGTGATGGCGTGGCTAATAACTTAGATGTGCTGGAATTAGGATTGCATTACACACAAACAGGAACACCCAGAGCTTCTATCAGTAATACCTGGCAATCTTATTTTTCAAATAACTGGAGTGGAACAATCACT
>JACQAK010000045.1 GCA_016194985.1 Bacteroidota bacterium | reverse complement strand
GAAATATTGAACCATACCAGAAAAACCATTATTACCCGATTAAAAAGAGATGGCAGTGCAGAAGGTGGAAAAGATGGGATGGACTGTAGTTTAATTGTTTTTGATTTTGTCAATAAACAATTACATATAGCCGCTGCAAACAACCCCGTATGGATTGTAAGAGAAAAAGAACTGATTGAAATTAAACCGGATAAAATGCCTGTTGGAAAACACGACAAAGATCAGGAAACATTTACCGTGCATACGCTTGATATAAAAGAAGGAGATATTATATATACCTTAACAGATGGTTTCCCTGATCAATTTGGTGGAGAAAAAGGAAAAAAATTTATGAGCAAAAATTTAAAAGAATTATTAGTTGCTAATTCAGGCTTACCGATGAATGAACAAAAAGAACTTCTGGCTCAAACATTCACCAATTGGGTAGGACAGCTGGAACAGGTAGATGATGTAACTCTTATTGGAGTAAAAATTTAACCCTACGATTTATTTTTGACATTGTTTCAAACTCTCTCTGATTTTTTTTTCTTCTTTGAGAGTAGCTATTTCTTTGGTCAATGCCAACTCATAGTATTTACCGGCTTGTTCCTTATTATGTCTCGACAAATAATAGTCTCCTAATATCTGATACATATAATAACTCTCCGGATTAGATTGCACAAAAGCATTTTCGAATTGAGCAGGTAATTGAATTTTATCAGAAGCCTTTGTTATAAACTGTATATAGTGTTTTAAATTTTTGAAGTGCAGGAAATTTTGATAGCCACGTGTCTTTAAAAACGGATCTTCCGGAATGGTATAGTTTGCTTCATTAATTTCTTTGTCTGTATTCAGTGATCTTGCTTTAGCAAATACCGAATCCAAATTATAACATACAAACTCCCCGCATTGAAAAGGATTGGCGCTCACCCACATCAGTTTATCCTGCGGCTTAAAAATAACCGCATGATGCGCCAATAATTGATTTAAGCCTTTTTCATTGGTCAACCCAATATTCTTATCATTCAATCCTTTTTGATTTCTTAAAATAGAGGCTGCCTGCAAATAGTTAATAGTATCACTTCTGCTAAGTAATTGTTTTAAACGAATACTTCTATACAATGACGAACTCTCTATCTGATTGGTTAAATTGGCCATATCATTCGCATAGTCTGGCCCCTGATAGTGATTAGGACAAATAATCTGATCGGTGTTTGGCACCTCATACACATCCATTTTTTCAGGAGATTTTTCAATACTGATTGTTTTATTATCTGATGCACTTCCTACCAATATACTTTCCGACACAAACACATTTCTTTTTTTAGCAATAGCAATCGCTTCCTCAATATTTTTAGCATACTGCAAGATCTCTCTGGCCAATAAAGCAATGGGTGTTGCCGCATCGGTTGGAATAGAGCTTTTAGCTGCATTAATGGTCACTGTAATTCCTTTTTCATTCATACCGCTGCAAGCACCAATAAAGCCACTCCAGGTAACTGTGGCAAATTTATAGCCCATGGTGGGATTTGTAAATTGAACGATCTTATTTTTAGCAAAATCATCGCCACTGTAAAAATCAAAATTACGCCCTACCAATAATTTGCCGTCAGCACTTTTTTTATCCCATACCGAAAAAGAAGTACAGCCCACGGTCATGTTCTTATCCTGCAAGGCATGCCCGATATCGTGTGCACCGTGGTAATTAAGAATGCGATGGTATTTGGGTGCTATAAAGTCATATTTATCACTGGCAAATTTAGAGATGCCTAGAATTTCTTCCTTATATTCTTCTGTAATATTATCCGGTAAATGGCGATTGAAATAACCCACAAAATATTTTAAGAATTTCAAATAATTTATGTCGGGCACCAATAATTGTATTTGTCTGAAAAAAGCCTCTTCCTGAAATTCATGCAGTTCTTTGGTCAACATCCCATTAGCAACACCACGTTCATAAGGATTGCCTTCTACGTATAATTCCCACAATCCGCTTTTACTGTGCCTTAACCAGTTTTTATTGACTTTATAAAAATCCTTACTGATGGTTTCCCGTTTCCATTTTTGAGTTGTATCATTTCCTATTACAGGAACATCGATCTGAACGGCAAAGATGAAATACACAGCAAAGCCAACAATCAGTATGGTAAAAACCAATAAGGTTCTAAAAAATATTTTACGCAGTTTCCGCAACATGTCAGAGCTGTAAAGGTACGTAAAATCCAATAAAAGAACGCAGGTATCCCAGTCCTTTATGATTCATTATGATTTAGATTTTTAAAAAACAAGGTTGAGGAAATCCGGCAAAATGACAAATAAACTTCACTTATCGGCACGTTTAGCGCTTCATAGTTCTTTAAAACAAAAAGCCCCCCGAGGTGATCGAAGGGCTTTTAAAAAGATGAATGAAAGCTTATTTAATCAAAGAAGCTCTTAAAGCATAAATCTTTTCAGAGATTGTTTTAAAGTTGGCTTCTTTTAAGTCTTTAGGATCCTTAATAGCATCTATTTCTGAATGAATTTTTTTCAATTCATCATTTAAAGCCGCGCATTCTTTTTTGTCTTTATAATCATTTAATAAATCAGTTAAGTTTTTTAAATAAAAACGTTGATCCCATAAATGCTTGTACCCTTTTTCTTTAGCAGCAGCATCTGTAATGCTTTCTGTTACTTTACAGGTTAAATATAAGCTCTCAACCCATGAACCTGCAAATACAGCTGAGGCCGTATAAACACGCTCATTTGTTCTTAAATAAGAATCACTTTTTACAAAAATTTCATCCAGAATCTTTAATAAAGAATCCTTATTAGATAAGTTTTTCTCTGCACGTTTACCCACCATCTGATCTACCGCACCTTTTAGGCCCAATGCATCAGACGCTGTTACAACTGTTTTCATGTATTTTAATACATCTTCTCCTTTGTTATTAACCATGGCATAAGACATATCAATATTATAAATACCTAAAACCACCGCTTTACTGAATTCATTAGTAGCATTTATTTGTTTTTTAGCATCTACCAATAACCCGTTATTATAATCAATTCCCCAGGAAGATAGCTCATTGATGCTTCCAACAGGAGAAGGAATATTAGCAATAGCGAAATCAAATTTAAATTTGGTTTCTTCATTTACCGTTATAGGCGTTGTATCTTTAGGCGTTTCAACCGTTACATTTTCAGCTGTTTCTTCAGTGGTTTTATCTCCACATGACGATAACATAACAGATAAAGAGATGCTTGTAGCAAAAAGTAGTTTATTCATTTTTATTAATTTTTAAGCAAATATAATGGCTTTTTTTATTTCGGGTAATTTTTATTCAAAATCATTTATGAATGACTAATTTCTTAACAATTTTGCCTTTTTGAGTCCACACTTCCACACTGTAAATCCCATTGCTCAAGGCCTCCAAATCAACGCTCGATTGAGTTTCATTATTCACTGAAACGGCTTGTACCAGAGCGCCCAAACTGTTATAGATATTGACTCTTTGAAGCGTGAATACACTTACAATCTTTACATAATCATTCGCCGGATTTGGCATTATTTGAATGTATGCCTCCAGATTAAGCTCTTTTACGCTTTGCGGATCAGGATCGGCAGGAGGGTTAGGGATGGTGAAGTTATTCTTAACATTGGATTTCGACTTATTGACCACTACATTGGGGCTATTAACATCTGCCCCTCTATAACTTGGATAACACGAAAAACCATCACCTGTAACACCCCATCTGGCAGTAGACGCAAAAGTACTGAAATTAGGGTCGGTAAACGTATAGGTTTGAACTCCCAGTGTTGCTGTTACCGTTCCAATCAAATTAAAGGCGCCGGTATTATTATCATCCCTGTATAATTCGTAATTATTAACAGGACTGGTTTGAGATTCAATATCATAAAAATTCCAGTTAAATGTTCCCGCATTATTATTTAAAAATAAACTGGTATGGTACGGACTTAATGTACTGTAATTTCCACAGGTATCCCGTATTTGCAATTTGTATTTGTAGCTTCTGATATGCGGGTCACCGTTTCTGAAACCAACATGTCTTACGGTATCCACAAACCTGCTAAAGGCCGTATGATTTACCGCACCTATTCGTTGATACACATTGGCAACAACCTCACGATAAATAATCATACTATCAAGGCTATTATATGATTTTTCCCAATAAATAACATTGTTGACATTCAACGTATCCACTGTAACCATACAAATAGAGGGGATTTCAGGCGCCGAAACATTTATGGCAATGGTTGCCGTATTCACACAACTATTTGTACCGATTCCGGAAACCGTATAAACACTTGTGGCTGTTGGTGTAAATGCCACACCATTAGAAATTCCATTACTCCAGGTATAAGTAGGCGTTCCGCTGGCTGTTAATGTAACGTTATCTCCAAGGCAAATAGTAGTGGCCGATGCAGAAGCTGCTACTTCACGGGTAACCGCAGAAACCGTAAATGTTTTACCACCTGTGAGATAATAATCATACACCCGCAAATAATAAGTCTGTCCTACAGAAAGGCCCGAAGCATAAACAGATTCTGTTTGACCTACACCCACATTATCTTTACATGCCAATGTTGCAAAAGAACCACAGGAGCCGCTGAATAACTGCACAACAGCATCAGCGCCGGCATCACCCGTCACATTAATCGTTTGATTCGCGTTAGTAGCTACAAATTTTAACCACACATCATCATCCGCTGAACCTGTGCATCCCGATAGCGATTGTGTAGCTCCAACAGAACTGATGGTTGTATTGGAAACTGAACAGTTAGAGGTTACGGGAATAGTTATAGCGTTTGCACAATCATCATTAGCGGGCGGCTGATCGGCCGGGGTGGTTACACATACCGTAAATGTATTGCTGCCAGAACCTATATGATAAGCATAGACTCTGAAATAATAGGTATTTCCAATAACAAAATTACTTAAATGAATCGTCTCCGTGCTCCCAAATCCACTCATATCAGAACATACTAAAGAAGTTAACGACCCACAATTTCCTGAAAATAATTCCACTACAGCATCATAGTTATTCGACCCGGTTACATTTAAGGAATGTGATACGGCAGAGGCTACAAACTTATACCATACGTCATCATCCGCATAACCGGCACAACCGGGCATGCTTTCATTGCCATAAAGAGAAGAACCAACCACCGGAGATGCACATACGGAAGAAGAGGCTGATACCAGGATAGCATTACTACAATCATCATTAGGAGGAGCCGGTGCATCTGTTAAACACAGTGTAAACGTATCGGATCCTGAACCCGAATAATAATGATAAACTCTGATATAGTAAGTATCACCTATATTCAAATTGGAAAGATGATACGTTCCTGTTCCTCCTGATGAGGCATTATCATTACAGGTAATAGATGATAAAGATCCACATGCTCCGGAAAATATTTCAAATACAGGAGAGTAATTAGAAGAACCTGTTACCGCTAAGGAATGCGAAACAGCGGTCGCCACAAATTTATACCATACATCATCGTCAGCATAACCGGCACAATCAGGCATACTTTGAGATGCCCAGGCTGATGTTCCTGCGACAGGTGATGCACAATTAGAGGAAGAAGTAATGGCTATTGCATTAGAACATTCATCATTGGCAGGAGGCGTTCCATTCGTTAAACATACCGTAAATGTACCTGAACCGGAGCCTGCATAATAATGATAAACTCTGAAGTAATAGGTGTCTCCTATATTCAGATTTGGTAAATGTGTAGAACCTGTTCCTCCGTAAGACGCATTATCATTGCAATCAAGCAAAGTCAAAGATCCGCATGTTCCTGAATAAATCTCAATAACAGGAGAAAAATTGGTAGAACCTGTTACAGACAGCGAGTGAGATACCGAACTGGCCGTAAACTGATACCATACATCATCATCTGCATCGCCCGAACATGCAGGCATACTCTGTGTGGCTCCAGCTGTAGTACCTACTATAGGTGAGCACGTTAAATTTGAAGTAATAGGTGTAGCTGTAGCGCAATCATCCGATTGGGATATTGCTTTTGTAAACATACAGCTCAATAAAAAAACAGTAAATAAATGTTTCATGTTTAAGAGATCTTTTCGTACGTCAAAAGTAACAAATTATACCGCCAAACACATGATTTATTATGTTAAACTTATTTTTTTTGTAGACAAATCCATTTCTGATGGACGACAAATAAAAACGGCTCACCATAGTGTGAGCCGTCTTAAAACATATTCAAATAAGATTATCTGTCTAAATTTCCGTAATCCAGTTTTTTACCCTGAATTGCCAATACTAATCTTAAAATTAAGATCAGGAATGGTACATACATAACAGCGGTAGGCAATTCAAAATGGTTTAAAATGACTACTGATTTGCGTTTTAATCTTTCTGTAATTAAATACATAGAAGGAATTAACAACAAGGTTAAAATAGTAGCAAATAATAATCCAAAGATCATTGTCCAGCTTAAAGGACCAAAGAATGCCACGTTATCACCACCGAAGAATATTTTTGGATTTCCGGTAGATAGTAACGATTCGAAATTAATATTTAAACCTACTGCCAAAGGAATTAGACCTAAAATAGCCGCGGTAGCTGTTAATATTACCGGAGTCATACGTGTGCGCCCCGCCTCTACCGTTGCATCATACAGGTTCATTCCTCCTTCACGGGCAAACTCAGCAAACTCTACCAGTAAAATACCGTTACGAACCACGATACCGCCTAAAGCAATAATACCAATACCGGTCATAACGATACTCATATCCATTTTAAAGACAGAAACACCTATTAATACACCAACGATACTGAATACGATCTCAGATAAGATGATCAATGGTTTTCCTAATGAGTTAAATAAGGCCACCAACACTAATAACATCAATCCAACGGCCGTTAACATCGCATTACCCAGGAAACTCATTGTAGCCTGTTGTTCTTCTTTATCTCCGGCAAACTGAACAATCACATTTCCTGATTTTTTATAATTTTTCATAGCACGTTCAACTTTTGCTACTACTTCATTGGCGTTGTAACCGTCTTTGATATCAGATGATAATGTGATAACACGTTTATTGTTTTTACGCTTGATACCTGCATATGTATAATCATAACGAATATCACAAACAGATGCCAACGGAACGCTTCTGATTTGACCGCCCATATTCATATCACGATATGTGATCTTTAAGTTACGCAATGTTTCGATATCAATACGTTGATCGAAATTATAACGTAATTGCACAGGGTATTCATCATCCACATCTCTGAATTTAGTAGCTTCAACGCCATATACTGCCCCACGAATCTCCATTGCTAACTGATACGTCGAAATTCCTTCACGTAATGCACGTTCTCTGTCGATATCAAATACGATCTCAGGTTTGTTACTAACGAAATCTGATTTCAGACTTACAATACCATCAATTTTAGAATCCGTCAGGAATTTTTTCAAATCCTCAGAATTTTTAGTGAGGTCTTTAAAATCTTCACCAACAATCTCAATACTCACAGGTTTTGGCGTTGGAGGACCACTTTGCTCCTTATTTACAACAATGTCAGCTCCCGGAATATCCCAGTTCAACGCCTGTAATCCCTGCAAATATTTAGTAGTAGATTCTCCGTCACGTTTCTCAAACTCAACAAAGGCAATGGCAATTTTACCTTTGTTAGGATATGAGTTTTGGTCACCATCACGCGGATCGGTAACGCCGATCGTTACGTTTGTGATCATAGATTCCACCAAAGGATTGTCTTTACCAATCACCGTTTCCACTTTTGCTTCCACTTTACGCATTACCGCGTTGGTTACTTTTGGATCTGTGCCTTCCGGTAATTTAACGTATACGTAAACGTTATTAGGATCTCCATTAGGGAAGAATACAACCTTAGGTTTACGAATAGCAAACAACACTATAGAGAAGATAAATAATAAAACAACATATAGTAAAGGTCTCCATGGTTTACGTAAAAACCATTCCAACAATTTCACATAACGTTTTACAAAACCAGGCCATATTCTAAACTGCCATGCTTCAATTGCTTTATACAACCACAAACGGTTTAATACAAGGAAGAAGGCCAGGAATACCGTAAAGTTACCTACAGCATAATGCTTGGTTAAATAAGAGAAAACGGCTACCAAACCATATACGATCAATTGTAAACGTGCTTTTTTAGTGATCTTACCATGTTCCTTGCTTTCTTCTTCATGAGATTTCATGAAATCAACCGCAAACACCGGATTAATGATATACGCTACAAATAATGATGCCAATAAAGAGATAATTAATGTTACCGGTAAAAAGTACATGAACTTACCAATGATCCCCTGCCAGAAAACCAATGGTATAAATGGTGCCAGTGTTGTTATTGTTCCTGATAATACAGGCATAAACACTTCTCCAACTGCTCTTTTTGCGGCTGTTTTAATTTCTACTTTACCATTATCAAAAATACGATGTGTGTTTTCGATAACCACAATAGCATCATCCACCACAATCCCCAGAGCGAGAATGAATGAGAAGAGTACGATCATATTAAACGAAAAACCTATACTCGGCATGACCAGGAAGGCAATAAACATGGACAAAGGTACAGATAGCGCAACGAACAAGGCGTTAGTAACTCCCATGAAAAACATTAATACAACGGTTACCAAAATAAACCCGATAATAATTGTGTTAATTAAATCAGTTAAAGATGATTTTGTTTTATCACTTTGGTCACCACTGATCGTAATATCAAGTCCCTGAGGGAACTCTGATTTTTTCATTTCAGCAATCACATCTTCAATTTTTTCTGCCGCATCGATCAGGTTTTCTCCCGAACGTTTTACCACGTTCAGCGTAATAACGTTTTTACCGTTTGAACTGGAGTAACTTTCCTGTTCTTTAAATCCATCCACTACGGTGGCAAAATCCTTAATAAATAATTTCGCACCGGCTGCCGAAGTCACGACAATGTTTTCAATTTCTTTAGGATCCTTGAATTCGCTTTTGATACTCAATGTTGGTTTCATTCCGTTTAAAGGAATGGTACCCCCTGAGATCGTTAAATTTTCCTGAGCAATTGCACGTTGAATATCCGTTAAGGTTAACTGAGCTGCCTGTAATTTATAGGCGTCGATATTTACCTGTATCTCACGATCCAATGCGCCAACTAATTTTACCTCGTTGATTTCTTTTAACCCTTCTACTCTATCCTGTAAATCTTCGGCATATTTTTTCAATTGCTTTAAATCGTATTTACCGGCCACATTAATATACATAATAGGGATCTCAGAAAACGCAATTTCCTTGATCATAGGCTCTCTGGTAAGTGTTGTTGGCATATCCGCTCTTGCTTCATCTACCGCATCTTTTACCTTTTGTTTAGCTACTTCTACTTTTACATTAGTGTGAAATTCAACAATGATAACCGAAACATCCTGCAATGATGTACTGTTGAATTTTTTAATACCGGAAATACCTTTCAATCGTTTTTCGATTGGTTTAGTAATAGTATTTTCAATATTTGTTGGAGAGTTACCGCCGTTGATTGTATTAATATAAATAGTAGGAACGGTAATATCAGGAAACTGCTCTTTTGGTAAAGAGTTGTATGCCATGATCCCGGCAAGCGAAATAAAGATGGTGATCAGATAGATAGTCATTTTGTTATCTATCGCCCAGCTTGATGGTTTAAATTCTTTTATTTTATCTAACATAATTTTATTTTTATGGTTGTACCATTGTTAATGTAACCTTTAAGAGTACTGAAATTATTTTTTTACGTTCACGTTATCGCCTTCGTTTATTAAGTCGTAACCATCTGTGATCAATAAATCACCCTCTTTCAATCCTTCCGAAATTTCGGCCATACCATTATATTCGTGAGAGATTTTAACTGTACTCTTTACTACTTTTCCATTAACAGCCAGCAATACAAAGCTTTCATTAGTACCTTTTTGTATGTACTTAACCGGTAACACAATTTTTGGAGTAGCAGATTGGTAATCGTTGATTTTTAATTTAGCTACCATATTTGGATGATACTCTTTGGAATTATCCAATAATACCTCAACACCAAAAGTTCTGGTTAAATTATTAATAGCTCTGGAAGCATAATTTACTTTAGAAACAATAGAATCATGCATATCCGGGAACAATACCTGTACTTCGTTACCCATTTTTACACGTGCTGCATACGATTCGGCAACGTCAGCTTTTATCTTTAAGTTAGAAAAATTGATCACATTGATGGCTGGAATTCCAGGAGCAACAGCCTGACCGATTTTAATATTTACGGCATCAATAGTTCCATTGATTGGAGAAATAATTTTGCTCATGCGGATTTGCTCCTGCATAGTGGCAATTTTATTCTCTAAACTTTCTTTAGTGTTTTTACTTTGCAAGTATTGTATTTCTGTACCAATCTTTTGGTCCCAAAGATTTTTTTGTTTTTGATAAACCTGAGTTGCCAAATCCAGGCTTGTTTGTAAATCATTGATTTGTTGCTGAACGGCGCGAGCATCTGTTTCTGCCAATACCTGTCCTTTGCTCACTTCATCCCCTACTTTTACATTTATTTTAGTAACGGTTCCCGGCATTTCTGTAGATAACGAAACGTTTTCATCCGCATCGATCCGGCCTTGTACTTCAATGTAGGTTTTAAAAGTTTGAGGTGTTAAAGGCATAGCAATAACATCGATCAATTTCTGTTTCGTGGTATCCGATTTTGCCAGCTCTTCTTCCAAAGTAGCGATCTGAGTTTCGAGCGCTGCTTTTTGTGTTCTTAATTTTTCAAGCTCTGCTTTTTTATCAGGAGCGCTGCACGCTACAATTACAGAGGCAATAACGATGTATAAAAATTTGTTTTTCATATGATGCTTTTTTATTTCAATTTTTAAGTTTTTATTTTACTAGAGTTCCGATTGCTTTTAAATAATCAATTTTGTATACCAACATGTCATAAACCGAATTAAAGTAGTTGGTTTGTGATTCTTTTAAAGATGCCTGAGCATTAATAACTTCCAGGTTGCTGCCTACGCCCTGTTCGTATTTTTTTTGCGACACATTGTAAACATTTTCCGCTAATTCAAGATTACGTTTTTGAACCTGCAATGAAGATACCGCATTATTGTAATTCACAGCTGCAGAAGCTCCTTCGAGTTCTATCGCTAACTGCAGACTTTTCATTGTGTTTTCTCCTTTTTTAAAGTCCAGTTTTGCCTGCTGGATTTTATAATGACGTTGCAAACCATCAAATACATTTAACGATAGTGTTGCTCCAATCAATCGTGTCTGATAATATTTATTGATATATCCAACATATTGTAAATCATTTCCAAATCCATTTGCTGCAAGGTTTCCGTATGCCACTAAGGTTGGCAGATAGCCAAATTTGAGACGTTTTACATTGATAGAATTTAAACGTTGCTGAGATTCCAGTTGTTGATATTCGCTACGTTTAGTAATATCTATTTTAGATACACTTATTTCTGTTTGATCAGAAACACTTAAAGAGTCGGTTAAAATTAAATTATCACTTCCTGCATAGCCCATTTGAAATTTCAATACATTTTCGCTCAGGCTGATCAACCGTTCTGTTTTTTGTTTTTCTGTGATCAAATTATTAAACGAAACTTCTAATCTGTCTACATCAACTTGCTCTACAAATCCCTGCTTATTAAACGCTTTGGTATCATTTAATAATTTCTCCAGTTTAGTAATATTGGCATCCAACAACTTGATTCTTTCCTTATTAACTAAAGCACTATAGTATGCTTTAGAAACCTGGCTTACCAATTCAGCCTTACTTCTTGATACAGTAATATTCATTAAACTGATCATTTCTTTAGTAGCTTTCAAACCTATCAGGTAGTCGGCACTAAAAACTAATAAAGACGCAGATAAACCGCTCTGTGTTTGAAATGTAGTTCCAAATTTCACAGCTGCAAAAGACCCTTCAGGTCCACCAAAAAATTGGCCCGGAACCACTGAGGAAGGTATTTCCAGAAAGTTCTTCATATCTACACTGGCCGTGATCTGAGGCATGGCCATCCCTAATACTTCCTTACGCTTGTATTTTGCCATCAATACATCGTTTTGAGCATTTAAGTAATTAGGACTGTTTTTGTAGGCATAATCAATAGCCTGTTGCAAACTAAAACTGTTTGACGTTGCTTCTTGTGCTTTTGTTTTATACACCATTACCGACAAGGCAATAAGTAAGGCATATCTGTTTAATTGAATCATAAATTTTATGTTTATATTATTCTTGTTCCTTTATTTTTTTGTATTCGTTAATTAATTTATGGCCCTTAATGGTGCAAATACCATAAACAAACATATCCAGTATTAGTTCGTGTGCTTTTGTAAAACTTATCTTATCAAAAGAAAACGAATTACCAAACATCAGAGCATCAATTTGTGCCATTCTGTATGTGGCTACAAAATCTTCATCTATTTCAGGTCTGTATAAACCTTCTTCTTTTCCTTTTTTGATATTTCTTACAATATCCTTATAGGCACAATTTTGTTTGAACTGCTGAATTTGATTAAAAGCTTTTGGATGAAATTTTTGAAGATCTAAAAAGAACACAGGATTCACATTCTGCATCATCTCTCTCATGTTTTTAGAAATGATCATGATTTCATGAATAGGATCAACAGATTGGGTGTAAACTTCTTCAAATTTTTTCTCGTTTTTCAACATTTCAATCTCACACAACTGATTAACCAAATCATCCTTCTCTTTATAGAACTGATAGATCGTTTTCTTTGACATACCAAGCTCTTTGGCAATATCATCCATTGTAACACGTTTGATACCATACTTGAAAAATAGCTCTAACGATGTTTTTAATATTTTTTCTTGTGGTTCCATTTCGGGCACAAAACTATAGAAACTATTTTTGTTCTGCAAGTTTCCGTTAAATTATTTTTTTGGCCCGATAGTTGTTAACACATTTTAACACTTACCAACTTTGTAGATTTCTTGTAAAACTTTTATTTGTCGATTAAAAAAACTGCTCTATCTTTGAAAATAATATGTTGAAGAAAATTTTTCTTACTGGTTCGTTTTTTTTAACATTTTTTTTGAATGTTAGAGCTCAAATAGATACCTCTTTTTGGTTTGTGGCACCCGATATCTCTTCGGGCCTTGGAGACCGTCCCGTTTACTTATATTTTAACACTTATGCTCAGGGAGCTGTGGTAAAAGTATCTCAACCTGCCAACGGGTCATTTACACAAATCACCCGGACTATCCCTGCAAATTCGATAGATTCGGTTGATTTAACCTCATTTATTGCCAGTATAGAGAATAACACTCCTAATACGGTTCTTAATAACGGCTTATATATTTCTTCTTCTCAAAAAATCTCCGCCTTATACTCTATACGATCTGCTACCAATAAAGAATATTATTCATTAAAAGGTCCTAAAGCTTTAGGTGTAGACTTTTATATTCCGATGCAGGAATTTTGGAATCAAACGCCTGCTACGTCTCCAAAGTCCTTTTCTTCCTTTGATATTGTTGCTTCAAAAAACAATACCACTGTTTTAATTACTCCTAAAACAAATATTATAGGGCATTTAGCTAATGTTACCTATTCTGTTTTATTACAGCAGGGACAAACCTACTCTTGTCAGGATACTACCCGCACAGCCATTACAAGTTTGGGAGGCTCCATCGTATCATCCAATAATCCTATAGCGGTAACAATTCAATCAAGTGGCTTGAATGAAGCAGGCTGCTTAAGTTCTGTTGGAGACCAGATCACCACCTCGGCCTATATAGGTACCGATTATATTGTAAATAAAGGAACTGCCAGCACTGAAAAAATATTTATTCTGGCTACTCAAAATAACACTCAAATAACGATTAATGATGGATCTGTGACCACCCATGTTTCCAATTTCGGGGAAACGTTTGTGTATACTGCCTCTCAACCTATTACTTATGTAAAAACAAACAAACCGGTTTATACACTTCATGTTTCGGGTTACGGTTGCAGATTAAGTGGTGCTCAGCTACCTACCTTCTTTTGTGCCGGAACGTTTACCACTGCTTTTACAAGAACATCTTCCGACCCTTTAACCCTGAATTTATTTACCAGAACAGGCTTTGAAGGTAATTTTGCTTTAAATGGGAATGCCTCCTTAATTCCGGCTTCTGCATTTACGGTTGTGCCCGGATCCGGAGGTAATATTAAAAGTGCCAGCATTGTTGTTTCCTCATCAATAGCTGTTGGCTCTCATAATGTGGTTACTAATTCGGGAGACGTTTTTGGAATGGGTATTTTAAACGGATCGAATGCCAACGGAAGTGCTTATGCTTATGTTTCGGAGTTTGTATCTTATCCTTCTATTAATGCCGGCTCCAATGCAACAATTTGTGCTAACGGAAATTTGAACTTAAATGCGCAGATAGGTGGCGGAAATATTGCCGGAACATGGTCAACTAATGGTTATGGTGCATTTAACGGAGGATTTACAGCACTTAGTAACACTTACACTCCAAGCCAATTAGATACGACCCTGAAGCCCGTAAAATTATTTTTAACAAGTAATGGCCCCTGTCCTTCATTAAAGGATACCCTGCTTCTTTATGTAAAACAATCTCCATTAGTAAATGCGTCTGTTGACCAGATTGTTTGTGGAAATAATAATGTTGTATCCTTAAATGGATCTGTTACCGGAGGATCTACATCAGGTATATGGACAAGTCTGGGCAGCGGTTCCTTTGTGCCCACTAATACTGTATTAACCGGAAGTTATCACCCAAGTTCTGCGGATACGGTAGCCGGCACTGTGAAATTAGTATTAACCTCCACAGCAAATGGTATATGTGCATTAGCAAGGGATACCATGAAAATTACGATTACCAAACCACCTACCGCAGAGGCAGGTGTTGCTACAATGTCGGTTTGTGCCAATAACCCCACATTGAGCGTAACCGGAACAATTGGAGGATCGTCCAGTACAGGTAAATGGACTACCAGTGGAACAGGCAGTTTTAATCCAAGTAATATCCAACTATCTACTAATTATTTTCCAAGTACGGCCGATATAAATGCCGGACAGATAAAATTATATCTCAGTTCTACCAATAATGGCAACTGTACTCAGGCCAGAGATAGTATTATTGTGGTGTTCACTGGTTCGCCATCTGTAAATGCCGGTACAGATAAATATATATGCAAAAATAATATTGCTACCGTGTTGTCGGGGGTTATATCCGGCCCAACAACTACAGGATTATGGACCGGAGGAACAGGAACGTTTACGCCGGGCAATGCTGTTTTAAATGCCACATATACTCCAAGTGCATCTGAGTTATCAGCTGGTTCGGTAAATCTGACACTCAGTTCTACCAATAATGCCAATTGTAATCAGGTTAGTGATAACGTATTGATTATTTTCACGAATCCTCCAACTGTTTATGCCGGAGCAGATGTATCGTCCTGCCATAATAATTCCTCTACGCTTTTATCAGGTGTTATTTCAGGCACAACCACAACAGGTATCTGGAGCGGTGGCACAGGAACTTTTACGCCTAACAATTCAGCATTAAACGCTACTTATATTCCAACTGCGGCCGAGCTTACTGCCGGAACAGTAACTCTCACATTAACATCTACCAATAACAGTAATTGCAATCAGGTAAGTGATAATGTATCCATTAATTTCACGGCTCCGCCTGTTGTAAATGCAGGCATCGATTTATCCTATTGTAAGAATAATGCAGCAACAGTTCTTTCGGGTACTGTTACCGGAGCTTCAACCACCGGTATCTGGAGTGGCGGCAGTGGAAGTTTCAATCCGAGTAACTCTGTATTAAATGCAACCTATACGCCCAATGCTTCCGAGCTTTCAGCAGGCTCTGTTACATTAACCTTAACCTCCAGTAATAATGGCAATTGTAATCAGGTAACTGATAATGTAGTGATCCTTTATACATCATCCCCATCGGTGAATGCGGGTGCTAATTTATCAGTATGTAAAAACAATCCTACAGCTGTTCTTTCAGCAACTGTAAACGGTGCCACTACAACCGGTATATGGAGCGGCGGTACAGGAACTTTTACACCAAATAATACGGATCTGAATGCCAGCTACAGCCCAAGTGCAGCGGAGCTTGCAGCAGGTTCTGTAAATCTCGTTTTAACCTCCAGCAATAATGGCAATTGTAATCAGGTAAGTGATAATGTATTGATTGCTTACACGATCCCTCCTTCTGTGAATGCCGGTACTGATTTAAGCATTTGTAAAAATAATGCCACAACCATTCTTTCGGGTATTGTTTCAGGACCAACCACAACAGGTATCTGGAGTTGCGGTACCGGAACATTTACACCCGGCAATGCTGTTTTAAATGCTACTTATACACCCAGTGCTTCCGAACTCGCTACCGGTATTGTTAGTTTAACATTAACATCCAGCAATAACGGAAATTGTAATCAGGTGATCGATACCGTGAAAATTATTTATACCAATTCTCCAACAGTTAATGCAGGTCTGGATATTTCTTCCTGTAAAAATAATGCTTACGCTGCTTTATCCGGAAATGTTTCAGGTCCAACAACAACAGGTGTTTGGTCGGGTGGATCGGGGTCATTTAATCCGGGCAATTCTGCCTTAACATCCACTTATACGCCAAATGCTTCGGAGATCAATGCCGGATTTGTGAATTTAGTGTTAAGTTCAACAAACAATGGTAATTGCTATCAGTCAAGCGACACCGTACATATCACTTTCACAAATTCGCCGCTGGCAAATGCAGGTGTTGATTTATATTCCTGTAAAAATAATGCGGCCGTAGTTCTTGCAGGTGGTGTGTCAGGGCCAACCACTACCGGTATCTGGACAGGAGGTTCAGGAACTTTTAATCCGGGAAATTCGGTCTTAAATGCAACTTATACACCTAGTGCCTCTGAAATTGCAGTTGGCTATGTAAACTTAACGCTTACATCCACTAATAATGGAAATTGCAATGCCGTAAGCGATCTGGTAAAATTAAATTTTGTTCCTAAACCTTTTGCTAATTTTAATTTCAATAATGTATGTTTAAACAACAGTACTTCGTTCTCTGATTTTTCGTTAGCGGGTATAGGAAATTTAAGTACATGGGAATGGAATTTTGGTGATAATACTACCAGTAATCTTCAAAATCCAACTCATACATATACGGCATCAGGAGCATTTGTTACGCAATTAGTTGTGTCCAATTCATATAATTGCTATGATACTATCAGACAATCTCCGTTTATTTATAAATTACCGGTAGCTGATTTTGGAACAAACAGAGTATGTAATGGAAATTTACTGAACATTAATTTTTCTGACAGTTCTACAGTAGCTGCTCCCGAAACAATTAATCAATGGCTTTGGGATTTTAGCTTACCGGGCGGAGTTCAAAGCAATCAGCAAAACCCTTCGCTATTATTTCCGGGATCAGGTGTTTACAACATCCGCTTAATTGTTACCTCAAATCATAATTGCAAAGATACGGTTGAAAAACAAATTAATCTGACACCAAGACCTACGGCGGGTTTTGCCTATGCTATTTCTCCGGGTATCAATGTAGGAACAACTGTGAATTTTGTTGACACCTCAAGCTATGCCAGCTCATGGAACTGGAGTTTTGGAGATGGCAACACGGGATCTGTTTTACAAAATCCATCCACTATTTATTTTAATAATGGTGTATTTGTTGTAACGCAAATTGTAACAGATGCGTATGGTTGTACAGATACGGCGAGAGTAGCTATAAGAATCAATAATGTAACCAACGAAATCAGTACTTTAATTCCTAATGCCATTTCTCCAAACGGAGACGGCAAAAACGATGTATGGAAATTAGACTTCTTAAACATTTTATACCCCAATGCCTCGGTTGAAATATATAACAGATGGGGAGAGAATGTATATAGTGCAGAAGGTGGATATTCCAATCCATGGGATGGTACATATAAAGGACAGAAATTGCCTGTAGGTACTTATTACTATGTATTGAATTTGAACGATCCTAATATTCCAGAACCATTTAAAGGAGGTATCCTATTAGTAAGATAACATGAAAAAAAATATCTACATATCTATTCTCCTGTTTGGTTCATTATTAGTTAGCAAGCTAAGCGTTAGTCAACAGTTACCGATCTATACAAACTACATCCTTAATGCGTATGCCTATAATCCGGCTGTAGCAGGATCTAAGCCTAATGCTGTGGTGAACTTGAATTACCGAAACCAATGGGTAGGTTTTCAGGATGCACCCAAAACGTATATGGTGAGTTTACACAGTGCTGTTGGAAAACAAAAGAAAGCGGCAGTTGGTGTTTTAATCAATTCTGACAATACAGGATTATTAAGCAGAACATCCGGTTATTTAACTTTTGGCTATCATGTAAAATTGAACAAAACGTATAAGCTGGGATTAGGCGTATCTGTTGGAATGGTGCAATACCGTATTAAACTATATGACGCCAAAATAGCTGATACCGGGGATGATCTGTTAACGGGAAATTTATTATCCAATAACGTTTTTGATTCAAACGGCGGATTGTATTTATACAGTGATAAACTATTTTTCGGAGTATCTACTTATCAATACATAGGCAATAAAATTACGTGGAAAGATTCACAAAGTAATTTAGCACCGCATATGTATGCCACGTTAGGTTATACATTTAAAGCATCTAAAACAGTATCCCTTCAGCCTTCGGCATTGATAAAATTCAGTAAACCAACACCTGCACAGCCCGAATTCAGTTTAAGAGGTTTATATAAGAACATTTTCTGGATTGGTGGTTCTTACCGTTTGAATGATGCTGTAAGTGCCCTGATTGGATTTACGATCAAAAACAAATTAAGCATAGGATATTCATACGACATTCCAACATCTCCTATCAGAACCTACACCAGCGGATCTCATGAAATTGGAATGACGTATCAATTTGTGAAAACGAAAAAGAAACTAGATTCGGACGAACAGGAATTAAATGATATTGATAACAGTATTAAATCAAAATTAAAAAAACAAAATGAAGAAGGGGTTAAATAAACTACTGTTAATTCTACTGATTGCATGTAGCCAGCCTGTATTGTCTCAAATAGATACAGTGTTTTGGTTTGCTGCTCCGTGGGTAACAACAGGGCATGCCAATAATGTTCCGGTTGTCATGCGTTTATCCTCTTTCAATAATTTAACAACCGTAAGGGTAAGACAACCTGCCTCTACATTTGATACGACATTTACGATTCCACCTAACTCACTTATATCTGAATCCTTATCCCATCTTATTAACCAAATTGAAAATACTCCGGCAAATACAGTATTAAACCGGGGATTAAAAATAACATCCGATTATCCCATTACAGCTATATATGAAGTTGTAACCGCCGTTAACAATCCCGAAACCTATTCGATGAAAGGACAAAACGGAATGGGATTAGAATTTGTTTGTCCGTTCCAAACAAAAAGCACAAATGGTCCTTATACACCAGCACCAAAATCCCAGATTGATATTGTGGCAACACAAAACGGAACTGTAATCTGGATTACGCCAAAATGTGCTGTTGTTGGTCATGCCGCTAATGTTACCTACTCTGTGGCTTTAAATGCAGGGCAAACATATGCCATAGAAAATATTACCCAGGCAGAATCTACCCCGGGTCAAAATTTAAGCGGTACCATTGTTGTTTCCAACAATCCCATATCTGTAAGTGTGACAGATGATTCTGTTCATGGCGTAAGTGGTTGCTACGATTTAATGGGGGATCAAATTGTTCCTGTTGAAGTTGTGGGAACAGAATATATCATTAATAAAGGAGGTTTAAATGCAGGGGAGTATGAAGGCGCTTATGTTGTTGCTACACAAAATTTCACTCAGGTTAATATCAACGATGGAACAGTATCAACTGTATTACTAAATAAAGGCGATACTTATTACTATAACATTACTCAACCATTAACCTATATCACAGGCGACAAATCAGTATATGTAATACATGCCAGTGGATTTGGTTGTGAGATGGGTGAAGCGATCATTCCTCCTTTAAACTGTGCAGGGTCTGATCAGGTAAGTTTTACAAGAACCAACACTCAAACATTTATTTTAAATATTTTGTGTAAAACTGCCTCAAAAGGAAATTTTTTATTAAACGGGAGCTCTGCACTTGTTCCTGCCTCAGGATTTACTGTTGTTCCCGGTACCGGTGGTTTGTGGAGTGGTTTTCAAAGAAGCTATACAACTGCTGAGATTCCGGCAGGTACAACAAACTTACTTTCTAACTCCAATACAACGGATAGCTTATTTGCAATGGGAGTAATTAATGGTGGTTCCACCTCAGGATGTTTATACCATTACATGTCATCCTTTTTACGAAAAGTATATACCAATGCCGGGATTGATAAAAACATTTGTACAGCAACCCATACAATAGCATTATCCGGAACTGTGGAAGGTGGTGCTATAACCGGAGTTTGGACAACACCAAACGGAACCGGAACTTTTGCAAATGCCAACAATTTAAATACAACATACACACTAAGTACAAACGATCTTAATCAGTCACAGATCAAATTTATTCTATCCTCTACCGGAAATTGTACTCCTGTAAGAGACACTATGTTATTAAATGTATTTAAATCTCCTATTGTGGATGCCGGTAACGGATTAACACTTTGCAAAAACAACATCTCTTCAATTCCGTTAAATGGTTCGCTGCAATTGGCAGCCGGTGCCAATTGGACATCGTCAGGAGATGGTTCGTTTGGAAATTCAGGTGCCTTAAATACAACCTACTTACCATCTCTTAATGATTTAGCGGCTGATAGCATTACCATCAAATTAACATCCACTGGAAGTTTAAATGGCTGCCCTAACCAACAAGACAGTTTAAAAATACGTTTTACAAATGCCCCTGTTGTAGCCATTGGCCCTGATGCCTCTGTATGTGCCAATAATGCCACAATAGCAATCAGTGGCTCCGTAAGCATTGGTTCTACCACCGGAATATGGTCAGGAGGCTTAGGGTCTTTTAATCCGGGCAATACAGTTTTAACAACAACCTATGTCCCGACATCCACAGAAATTGCTGCAGGTTCGGTAAAATTATTACTGAGTTCCACAAACAACGGTAATTGTAAATTAGTAAAAGACAGTATCCTTATTACATTTACAGGTGCTCCAAAT
>JACQAK010000224.1 GCA_016194985.1 Bacteroidota bacterium | reverse complement strand
ATGGGAGATGTTAAATTAACATCTACTGTAACAGGTGTTGAAATGTTCCGTAAAATCTTAGATTACGGTGAGGCTGGAGATAACGTAGGTTTATTATTACGTGGTATCGATAAAGCTGATATCCGTCGTGGTATGGTTATCGTGAAACCAGGTTCAATCAAAGCTCACAAAAAATTCAAAGCTGAGGTTTACGTTCTTAAAAAAGAAGAAGGTGGACGTCACACGCCATTCCATAACAAATACCGTCCTCAATTCTACTTACGTACTACTGACGTAACTGGAGAGATCACTTTAGAAGCAGGACGTGAAATGGTTATGCCTGGTGATAACGTTACAATTACAGTTGAGTTACACGCTCCTGTAGCTATGGATAAAGGTCTTCGTTTCGCGATGCGTGAAGGTGGACGTACTGTAGGTGCTGGTCAGGTAACTGAAATCCTTGAGTAATTAACTATCTGAAAAATCGCAGAATGGCTTGCCGAAAGGCTTAGCCATTTTGCTGTTTTAAAGAAATAGTACTTACGGGAGTAGTTCAAGGGTAGAATATCGGTCTCCAAAACCGCTGATGGGGGTTCGAATCCCTCCTCCCGTGCTAAAAACTGTTTAAATGTTTAAGGTTTGAAGTTCTTTGAACAACAAACAATAAACTTGAAACACTAAAACAAAGAAACATTAACTATGAGTAAGTTTGGAACATATATAGAAGAAACTAAAGACGAGTTATTTAACAAAGTAACCTGGCCAACATGGCCTGAACTTCAAAGCAGCGCTATATTAGTAATGGTAGCTTCTACAATTATTGGCTTAGTGGTTTGGGGAATGGATTTAGGTTTTAGTAAGTTAATGGAATTGGCTTACCAAATGGTAAATAGTTTATAATTTTTTGCACTTACAACATGGCTGAAACAGTAAATAAAGAAACTTCTTCGATTGTTAAAAAATGGTACGTTGTGCGTGCTATTAGTGGGCAAGAGAAAAAAGTAAAACAATATATTGAAGTGGAAATTAATCGTTTGAAATTAAACGATTATGTATCTCAGGTATTAATTCCCACCGAAAAATTCATTCAAATCCGTAATGGCAAAAAAATCCAGAAAGAACGTTCGTTTTATCCCGGATATGTATTAATTGAAGCTGCTTTAGTTGGGGAGATTACACATATTATCAAAAACATCACCGGTGTTATTGGATTTTTGGGAGAAACAAAACGTGGGGAAGCTGTTCCTATGCGTTTATCTGAAGTGAACCGTATTTTAGGTAAAGTAGATGAGTTAACGGAAGCTGAAAGCACGGTTACAAGTAATTATGTGGTAGGAGAATCAGTGAAAGTAATTAATGGACCTTTCAACGGATTTAACGGAACTATTGAAGAAATTAACGACGAGAAGAAAAAAATCAAAGTTACGGTGAAGATCTTTGGTCGTAAAACTCCGGTTGAATTAAGCTTCGGAGAAGTAGAAAGAGAATAAAAAAATTGAAAAGTATAAATCAGGTTAAAATGAGCCGCTTTGCTGCTTCCAACTCAAAGTCAACTTTAATTCTCGATTTATACTAACAATGTAACAAATAAATAAAAACAAAAAAATGGCAAAAGAGTTATCAGCAATTGTTAAGCTTCAAATTAAAGGTGGAGCTGCTAACCCGTCGCCTCCAATTGGTCCGGCATTAGGTGCAAAAGGTGTAAACATTATGGAGTTCTGTAAGCAATTTAATGCTAGAACTCAGGAACAAGCAGGTAAAGTATTACCGGTTTTAATTAATGTTTATGTTGACAAAACGTTCGATTTCATTATCAAACGTACACCTGTTGCGGTTCAAATTTTAGAGGCAACTAAGGTTAAACAAGGTTCTGGCGAAAGCAACCGTAAAAAAGTTGGTTCTATTTCATGGGATCAAATTCGCACTATTGCACAAGATAAAATTGTAGACATGAACTGCTTTACAATCGAATCTGCAATGTCAATGGTAGCAGGTACAGCTCGTAGCATGGGAATCACAACTACTGGCGAAGCGCCGGTAAAACCTTAATTCAATTAATTATTAATCAAAAACAAGCTTTTAAAAATGGCAACGTTAACTAAAAAAAGAAAAGCGGCAGATGCTAAGTTCGATCCGAGCAAAGCACACACTGTAGCTGAAGCTTCAAAAGTTGTGAAAGAAATCACCACAACTAAATTTGATGCATCCGTGGATCTTGCGATCCGTTTAGGAGTTGATCCTCGTAAAGCTAATCAAATGGTACGTGGCACTGTTACCTTACCTCACGGTACAGGTAAAGTATTGCGCGTTTTGGCAATCGTTACTCCTGATAAGGAAGCGGAAGCTAAAGCAGCAGGTGCAGACTACGTTGGATTAGACGAATACATCGAAAAAATTAAAAACGGATGGACAGATGTAGACGTAATCATCACTATGCCTTCAGTAATGGGTAAAGTAGGTGCATTAGGTCGTGTATTAGGTCCTCGTGGATTAATGCCTAACCCAAAAACAGGAACAGTAACCATGGATGTTGGTAAAGCCGTTTCTGACTCAAAAGGTGGTAAAATTGATTTTAAAGTAGATAAAGCAGGTATTGTACACACAGGAATTGGAAGAGCATCTTTCGACGCTCAAAAATTAACTGAAAATGCAATGGAAGTTTTAAATGCAATCGTAAAATTAAAACCATCGTCTGCAAGAGGTACTTACGTTAAGTCGGTATACATGAGCAGCACTATGAGTGCAGGTATTCAAATCGACACTAAATCATTTAACTAATTAAAAAAACTCTGTTAGTATGAACAAACAAGAAAAAACACAGGAAATAGAAAAATTAGTTGCTATTTTAAATGACAACAACAAGATCTATTTAGCTGATTGTTCCTCTTTAACAGTAGAAAAGGTAAATCAATTACGCCGTTCTTGCTATGAGAAAAAAGTAAGCATGACTGTTGTTAAAAACACATTATTAGCGAAAGCTTTTGAGCGTGCAAACGACAGCAAACTAGCTGAACTAATCCCTGCATTAAAAGGCCAAACTGCTTTAATTTTAACAGAAACATCTAATGTTCCTGCTAAATTAATTAAAGAGTTTCGCAAAGGTGGTGATAAACCTCAATTAAAAGCAGCTTATGTTGAAGATATGATCTTTATCGGTGACGATAAATTGGACTCTTTAGCAGCATTAAAATCGAAAAACGAATTAATCGGAGACATCATTGGCTTATTACAATCTCCTATCCAACGAGTAATCGGTGGTTTAGAGAACAAAACCAAAGGTGGCGAAGAAGCAGCAGCTTAATTGTACTGATCAAAAGAAAAACAAACAAGGCTTACATCAGGTAAGCAAAACAAATTAAATTAAAACAATAACAAATTAAACTAATAATAAAATGGCAGACGTAAAAGCAATCGCTGAAACATTAGTAAACTTGACAGTTAAAGAAGTTCAAGAATTAGCAACAGTATTAAAAGACGAATACGGAATCGAACCAGCAGCAGCAGCAGTTGTTGTATCTGGTGGTGCTGGCGGCGGAGACGCAGCAGCAGCTAAAACAGCATTTGATGTAATTTTAGTTGATGCAGGTGCAGCTAAATTAGGTGTAGTTAAAGTTGTAAAAGACTTAACTGGATTAGGCTTAAAAGAAGCTAAAGATTTAGTTGACGGTGCTCCAAAAGCAGTTAAAGAAGGTATTGCAAAAGAAGAAGCTGAGTCTATTAAAAAGGCTTTAGAAGAAGCTGGTGCAAAAGTAGAAGTAAAATAATTTTACTTATAAAACTAGGCGTTAAGGTCTTCTTTGCTCAGGCAAAAGACCTTAACCCTTTTTCTGCTTTTAGTAATTGGCGTAACTCTTTTAGAATACTAACTAATAAACTTAATTACATTGGCTACAGCAATTAAAAAAACACAGAGAATTAATTTCTCTTCAAACAAATTTCCAATTGACTATCCAGACTTTTTGGATATACAAGTGAAATCTTTTCAGGATTTCTTTCAATTAGAAACTACACCGGACAACCGTAAAAATGAAGGTTTATTCCGCGTATTTGCCGAAAACTTTCCTATCTCTGATGCGAGAAATAATTTCGTATTGGAATTTTTGGATTATTTCGTAGATCCGCCACGCTACGCACTGGAAGAGTGTATCAGCCGTGGTTTAACTTATTCAGTACCATTAAAAGCCAAATTAAAGCTTTACTGTACTGACCCTGAACATGAAGATTTTGAAACCATAGTGCAGGACGTTTATTTGGGAACAATCCCGTACATGACACCAAAAGGTTCTTTCGTAATCAATGGTGCTGAACGTGTTATTGTATCTCAGTTACATCGTTCTCCGGGCGTGTTCTTCGGTCAAAGCCGTCACGCCAATGGAACTAAATTATATAGTGCTCGTGTTATTCCTTTCAAAGGATCCTGGATCGAGTTTGCTACTGACATTAACAATGTGATGTATGCATACATTGATCGTAAGAAAAAGTTACCGGTAACCACATTATTACGTGCTATCGGTTTTGAAAGTGATAAACAAATTTTAGAAATTTTTGGTTTAGCTGACGAGGTGAAAGTTTCGAAAGCTGGTTTAAAACGCGAAGTTGGTCGTAGATTAGCTGCCCGTGTTTTAAAAACATGGATCGAAGATTTCGTGGATGAGGATACCGGAGAGGTTGTATCAATTGAACGTAATGAGGTGATCTTGGATCGTGAAACGGTTTTAGATGATGCTCATATCGATTTAATTGCCGATGCCGGTGTTAAATCTATCATCCTGCACAAAGAAGACGTAAATACAGCAGATTTTGCTATTATCTACAATACTTTACAAAAAGATTCAACCAACTCAGAAAAAGAAGCAATTGAGTATATCTACCGTTTACTTCGTAATGCTGAGCCACCAGATGAAGAAACAGCCCGTGGAGTAATCGACAAGTTATTCTTCTCTGATAAACGTTATGATTTAGGTGAAGTAGGTCGTTTCCGTATCAATAAAAAGTTAGGCATCGATATTCCTATGAATATCCGTGTATTAACTAAAGAGGATATTATTTTGATCATGAAATATCTGATCGAATTAATTAACTCTAAAACGGATGTGGATGATATCGATCACTTATCTAACCGTCGTGTACGTACAGTTGGTGAACAATTATTCTCTCAATTCGGTGTTGGTTTAGCCCGTATGGCTCGTACAATCCGTGAGCGTATGAACGTTCGTGATAACGAGGTATTTACACCAACCGATTTGATTAATGCTAAAACATTATCTTCTGTTATTAATTCATTCTTTGGAACGAACCAGTTATCTCAGTTCATGGATCAAACTAATCCATTATCAGAGATTACTCACAAACGTCGTTTATCGGCACTAGGGCCAGGAGGTTTATCTCGTGAGCGTGCAGGTTTCGAGGTACGTGACGTTCACTACACTCACTACGGTCGTCTTTGTACAATTGAGACTCCGGAAGGACCAAACATTGGATTAATTTCTTCATTATGCGTTTTCGCTAAAGTAAATAAATTAGGATTTATTGAAACTCCTTTCCGTACTGTAAACAACGGTAAAGTGGATGTCAATAAAGGAATCACTTATTTAACTGCTGAAGAAGAAGATCAAAAAAATATTGCTCAAACATCTGCAGAATTAGATGAAAAAGGAAATTTCGTAAACGATAAGGTTACTGCCCGTTACGAAGGAGATTTTCCGGTATTAGAGCCAAGCAAAATCCATTTGATGGACGTAGCTCCAAATCAAATTGCTTCTATTGCGGCTTCTTTAATTCCGTTCTTAGAGCATGATGATGCTAACCGCGCCTTGATGGGATCGAACATGCAACGCCAGGCGGTTCCGTTAATGCGTCCTGAAGCACCAATCGTTGGTACAGGCATTGAAGCTCGTGTAGCTGAAGATAGCCGTGTATTGATTAATGCAGAAGGCGATGGAGTGGTTGAGTATGTTGATGCAAGAGAAATCGTTATTCGTTACAACAGAACTAAAGACGAGCAATTAGTATCGTTTGAAGGGGATGTGAGAACGTATAAATTAACTAAATTCCAAAAAACCAACCAAAGTACTTGTATGAACTTAAAACCTATCGTTAAGAAAGGTGATAAAGTGGTTAAAGGGCAGGTATTATGTGATGGTTATGCAACCGATAAAGGCGAATTAGCATTAGGACGTAACTTAAAAGTAGCGTTCATGCCTTGGAAGGGTTATAACTTTGAGGATGCGATCGTAATTTCTGAACGTATCATCCGTGATGATATCTTCACATCTATTCATATTGATGAATATTCATTAGAGGTTCGTGATACAAAACGTGGTATGGAAGAGTTAACTCCGGACATTCCTAACGTATCTGAAGAAGCTACTAAAGACTTGGATGAAAAAGGTATTATCCGTGTAGGTGCTGAGGTTAAAGAAGGTGATATCTTAATTGGAAAAATTACTCCAAAAGGTGAAACTGATCCATCTCCGGAAGAAAAATTATTACGTGCTATCTTCGGTGATAAAGCAGGTGATGTGAAAGATGCGTCTTTACGTGTTTCTCCTTCATTAAAAGGTGTTATCGTTGATAAAAAATTATTCTCTCGTGCTATTAAAGATAAGAAGCAAAAAGCGGATGAGAAACCATTAATTGAAAAATTAGATGCGGATCATAACAAAGCGATTGCTAACTTAAAATATCAATTAATTGAAAAATTATTTGAATTAGTTAATGGCCGTACATCTCAAGGCGTTCACAACATCTTGGGTGAAGAAGTAATTACTAAAGGAACTAAGTTTACTCAAAAATTATTAGAGAAAATTGATTTCTCTGAAGTGAATCCGGGTAACTGGACAACGGATAAAGATAAAAATGAGCAAATTGAGCGTTTGTTACATAATTTCATGATTAAATACAACGATCATTTAGGACAATACAAACGTGAGAAATTCCAGATCACCGTAGGTGATGAATTACCAAACGGTATTGTTCAATTAGCTAAGGTTTACATTGCTCAAAAACGTAAGTTAAGAGTAGGTGATAAGATGGCGGGTCGTCATGGTAACAAAGGTATTGTTGCCCGTATCGTGAAAGACGAAGACATGCCATTCCTAGATGATGGAACTCCGGTTGATATCGTATTAAATCCATTAGGTGTACCATCTCGTATGAACATCGGACAGATTTATGAAACGGTATTAGCATGGGCTGGTAAAGAATTAGGATTAAAATTCTCAACTCCAATTTTCGATGGAGCATCTATGGAACAAATTGATGAGTATACAACAAAAGCTGGTATTCCTCAATATGGCCGTACTTACTTAATTGATGGTGGAACAGGTGAACGTTTTGATCAGCCGGCAACTGTAGGTATCATTTACATGTTAAAATTAGGACACATGGTTGATGATAAGATGCATGCCCGTTCAATCGGACCATATTCATTAATCACGCAACAACCTTTAGGTGGTAAAGCACAATTTGGTGGTCAGCGTTTTGGTGAGATGGAGGTTTGGGCATTGGAAGCATACGGTGCAGCAAACGTGTTACAGGAATTATTGACTATTAAGTCGGATGATGTGATGGGTCGTGCAAAAGCTTATGAAGCGATTGTAAAAGGCGAAAACATTCCAGCTCCTGGTATACCAGAGTCGTTTAATGTATTAATGCACGAATTACGTGGATTAGCATTAGATGTAACACTTGACTAAGACACACTTTAAACACTGGTGGCTGAGGCACTCGAAGCCACCAGTGAATAAGTAAATGAATTTTTATTATCACTAAAACCAAAAAGCAAAAAAATGGCTTTAAGAAAAGATAACAAAGTAAAATCAAACTTCTCAAAAATCACTATTAGTTTAGCGTCTCCGGAAACTATTCTACAACGTAGTAGTGGAGAGGTTTTGAAACCAGAAACCATCAATTACCGTACTTACAAACCAGAAAGAGATGGTTTGTTTTGCGAGCGTATTTTTGGACCAGTTAAAGATTATGAATGTCACTGTGGTAAATACAAGCGTATTCGTTACAAAGGTATTATCTGCGACCGTTGTGGTGTTGAGGTAACTGAGAAAAAAGTGCGTCGTGAGCGTATGGGACACATTAATTTAGTGGTTCCTGTTGCACATATCTGGTATTTCCGTTCGTTACCAAACAAAATCGGTTACTTATTGGGATTACCTACAAAAAAATTGGATATGATTATTTACTACGAACGTTATGTAGTAATTAATGCAGGTGTAGCTGCTCAAAACGGTACACAATATCTTGATTTCTTAACAGAAGAAGAATACCTGAATTTAGTTGACACCTTACCAAAAGATAACCATTTGTTAGATGATGAAGATCCTAATAAATTTATCGCTAAAATGGGAGCCGAAGCGTTACAGGATTTATTGTCACGTTTACAGCTGGATGAGTTATCTTATGAATTACGTCATAAAGCAAATACTGAAACTTCTCAACAACGTAAAAACGAAGCATTAAAACGTTTACAGGTTATTGAGGCTTTCCGTGCTGCACAAGGCCATATTGAAAATCGTCCTGAGTGGATGATTATTAAAACCGTTCCGGTTATTCCACCAGAATTACGTCCTTTAGTTCCATTGGATGGAGGTCGTTTTGCAACGTCTGATTTAAATGATTTATACCGTCGTGTTATTATCCGTAATAACCGTTTAAAACGTTTAATTGAAATTAAAGCTCCGGATGTAATCTTACGTAACGAAAAACGTATGTTACAGGAGTCAGTAGATTCATTATTTGATAACTCTCGTAAATCAAATGCTGTAAAAACTGAATCCAACCGTGCCTTAAAATCATTATCAGATTCATTAAAAGGTAAACAAGGTCGTTTCCGTCAAAACTTATTAGGTAAACGTGTTGATTATTCTGCCCGTTCGGTAATTGTCGTTGGGCCTGAAATGAAATTACATGAGTGTGGTTTACCAAAAGAAATGGCTGCTGAGTTATTCAAACCATTTATCATCCGTAAGATGATTGAGCGTGGTATTGTAAAAACAGTAAAATCAGCTAAGAAAATTGTAGATAAAAAAGAGCCAATTGTTTGGGATATTTTAGAAAATGTATTGAAAGGACATCCGGTAATGTTAAACCGTGCCCCGACATTGCACAGATTAGGTATCCAGGCATTCCAACCAAAATTGATTGAAGGAAAAGCAATTCAGTTACACCCATTAGTGTGTTCTGCGTTCAACGCCGATTTTGACGGGGATCAAATGGCGGTACACGTTCCATTGGGACATGCTGCCGTATTAGAAGCACAAATTTTAATGTTAGCTTCTCATAACATTTTAAATCCATCTAACGGTGCGCCGGTTGCGGTTCCTTCTCAGGACATGGTTTTAGGTTTATATTATTTAACTAAATCTAAAAAGAACTTACCTAACGATTTAGTTCGTGGAGAAGGTAAAACATTCTATAGTGCAGAAGAAGTAAATATTGCTTTAAATGAAAAGCAAATTGATATCCATGCACAAATTAAGATCCGTGTTACTAATGCATTAGAAGGAGATAAATTAGTTACGAAAGTAATTGATACTACTGTTGGTCGTGTTATGTTTAACCAGGTTGTTCCTCATGAAGTAGGTTTCATCAACGAATTGTTGACTAAAAAATCGCTTCGTGATATTATCGGGATGGTGGTTAAGAAAACAGGTATGGCTAAAACAGCTAAGTTCCTGGATGATATTAAAGACTTAGGATTTAAAACAGCTTTCAGAGGTGGATTATCATTTAATTTAGGTGATATTGAAACTCCGGCTGAGAAATTTAAAATCATTAAAGATGCCCGCGTTCAGGTAGATGAAGTAATGAATAACTATTCAATGGGTTTCATTACCAACAACGAACGTTACAACCAGGTAATTGATATTTGGACACATGCTAACTCAAAAGTTACTAAAAAAGTAATGGATGTATTAAGTACCGATAAACAAGGGTTCAACTCTGTTTATATGATGCTTGATTCAGGAGCCCGTGGATCTAAAGAACAGATTAAACAGTTAAGTGGTATGCGTGGTTTGATGGCTAAGCCACAGAAAGCAGGTGATACAACGGCTTCGATTATCGAAAACCCCGTATTATCCAACTTCCGTGAAGGTTTATCTATCTTGGAATACTTTATTTCTACCCACGGTGCCCGTAAAGGTTTAGCAGATACGGCGTTAAAAACAGCGGATGCTGGTTACTTAACCCGTCGTTTGGTTGACGTTGCGCAAGACGTGATTATCAACGAAGAAGATTGTGGTACATTACGTGGTTTAACAGCTATGGCATTGAAAAACAATGACGATATCGTTGAATCATTATCAGATAGAATTTTAGGTCGTATTTCATTAAATGATGTTTATCATCCAACAACCGGCGAGCTAATCGTTACAGGTGGTGAAATGATTGACGAAGATGTTGCGGCAGTGATTGAAAAATCCCCAATCGAATCGGTTGAAATTCGTTCAGTATTAACCTGCGAATCGAAATTAGGGGTGTGTGCTAAGTGTTACGGACGTAACTTATCTAACGGACGTCAGGTTCAATTAGGTGAGGCAGTAGGTGTAATCGCAGCGCAATCCATTGGTGAGCCGGGTACTCAGTTAACATTACGTACATTCCACGTGGGTGGTACGGCATCTAACACAGCAGCATCTTCCAGCTACGTTGCTAAATACGATGGTATTGCTGAAATTGACGAATTACGTACTGTTGAGCGTACTAACGCTGACGGAACTAAAGCTAATGTAGTGATTGGACGTTCTACTGAAGTTCGTATCGTTGATGCAAACACAGGAATTACATTAACAACAGGAAATATCCCTTACGGTTCTCAATTATACATTAAGCCGGGTGCTAAAGTGAAAAAAGGAGATATGATTTGTGACTGGGATCCATATAATGCGGTTATCGTTTCTGAATTTGCCGGTGCTGTAGAGTATGAAGGCATTAAAGAAAATGTAACTTACCGTGAAGAATCTGATGAACAAACAGGTTTCCGTGAGAAGGTAATTATTGAAAGCAGAGATAAAACCTTATCACCATTAATCAGAATCGTTGACAAAAAAGGCGAACCTTTAAAAACATATAACTTACCTATTAGTGCACACATTGTTGTGAACGAAGGTACGAAAGTTGAATTAGGACAAATTTTAGTGAAGATTCCTCGTGTTACTGGTAAAACAGGAGATATCACCGGTGGTTTACCTCGTGTAACTGAGTTATTCGAAGCACGTAACCCATCTAACCCTGCAGTGGTTTCTGAAATTGATGGTATCGTTACTTTCGGTAAAATCAAACGCGGTAACCGTGAGGTAATTGTAGAAGCTAAAACCGGTGAACAACACCGTTACTTAGTGTCTTTATCTAAACATATCTTAGTACAAGAGAATGATTTCGTGAAAGCAGGTGAGCAATTATCTGATGGAGCGACTTCTCCAAGCGATATCTTAGCAATTAAAGGCCCTACAGCTGTTCAGGAATACTTAGTAAATGAGATCCAGGAGGTTTACCGTTTACAAGGTCAGAAATTGAATGATAAACATTTCGAAACGATTGTTCGTCAGATGATGCGTAAAGTTCAAATCGAAGATCCGGGTGATACAACATTCTTAGAAATGCAGTTGATCAATAAGATCCACTTCATGGAAGAAAACGACAACTTATATGGTAAAAAAGTAGTGGTTGAACCGGGTGATTCTGAAAACCTGAAACGTGGGCAAATTGTAACAGCTCGTAAGTTACGTGATGAAAACTCAGTATTGCGTCGTAAAGACATGAAACTGGTTGAAGCCCGTGATGCGGTTCCTGCTACAGCAACTCCGATCTTACAAGGTATTACAAGAGCATCGTTACAAACTAACAGTTGGATTTCTGCTGCATCGTTCCAGGAAACAACCAAAGTATTAAACGAGGCAGCTGTAAATGGAAAAATAGATACATTACAAGGATTAAAAGAAAACGTTATCGTTGGTCACTTAATCCCTGCAGGTACAGGTTTACGTCAATACGAAAAAATCGTAGTTGGTAGTAAAGAAGAGTACGAGCGTTTAATGGCATCTAAAGAAGAGATCGAAGAAGAAGCTTAGTTAATTATGAGTTATAAGTTTTGAATGTTGAGTTAAACAAACAAAACTTTATAAATAATAAAAGCCCTTAACAGAAATGTTGAGGGTTTTTTTGTTTTGTGCTAAAAATCCTTTAAACGGATGCAGATAGGTTCAGAAATTATACTATATTAGTTTATTATTAAAAGAAGTTATGAAGAAAGTTATATTATTAATGGTTTTTCTGGTTGGTGTTTTATCGATAATGCACTCGCAGCCGGTTAACCTGGAGTTTAATTCCGGAACGCTTAATGGATGGACCTTGCAGGAGGGGGGGAATCAAAGTTCGGTGGCAAAGTTGATTTCTAACATTCATGCTTCATCGGAATACACGATTTTTCCAGGGTCAATGACAGAGATTAATGGTACGCCCATAGCTACTGTATCTCCTCTGGGAGGAAATTTTGTGAGAATAGGCCAAACAGGCACAGGCGGGAATACATATAAACTTTCTCAAACATTTACGGTAGATCCCTCATCAACAGCGCTTTCTTTTGCTTATGCTATGGTACTTGATAATGGAGATCATATTTGTGATGAGCAAAACTATTTTGATTTTGCGCTTAAAGATTCAGGCGGAAATCTTATTCCGGCGAATTCAAATAGTCAATCTTTGCTTAACGGAAATGCATGTAGTGGTGGTGATCCCAGTTATTCTACTTATTCTCATTTTGGCTATAAAAACTGGAACTTATCATCATATGATTTAACAGGGTATATTGGTACATCAGTAACAGTAGAAGTTTTAGTGTCGGGATGTAGTATGTATCAGGCTGCGCATCCCGGATATGCTTATTTTGATGCTGCGGTTTGTTCAAATGCAAATGCTCAGCAGTCAGTAATAGTTAATGGTATTTCTTATCTTTTAACACAATCAAACCAAACTATTGATTTGTGTAATACAACTGCAGCAGTTATTTCTGCGCCATCCGGCGCCAGCTCATATTCATGGAGTGGAGGTGCTCTTAATGGAATAACAACTCAAAGTGTTTCTATTACCCAACCAGGCGTATATCATTTATCCTATAATAGTCCATTTGCCTGCTCTAATACTACTGAAGTTAATTTCAGAATAGGTATGTCTCCCACTCTTTCTATTATCAGCTCTACAAATAGTGCCTGTCCGGGTGTAAGCAGAACATTAACGGCCAGCGGAGCATCCAGTTATGTTTGGACTACAGTTTCAGGCACCAGTAATAGTGCTGGTTTTTTACCAGATTATAGTATTGCTCCACAGGTTACATCGGTGTATAATGTTGTAGGAAAAGATACATATGGTTGTACGGCGTCGCTAAACTATACGGCAGTGGTATCACCCACACCTTCTTTAAGTGTATCAGGTAGCACGCTCTCTTGTACTCCTGGCAGCTCCGTTTCATTAACTGCTTTGGGAGCCGATAGTTATACCTGGACTAGCGGCGTGACTACTAATTCTATAATTGTTACTCCTACAGTTAATTCTAATTACTCGGTAACAGGAGCATTATTAAGCTCAGGATGTAAAAGTACATACGTTCATTATATTAATGTTGGAACGAATATTTCTGTTACTACTTCTAAGAATAATTTTTGTGTAGGAAGTTTGGATAGTGCTGTTGTTACTGGAAGCGGAGCAACAAGCTATACCTGGAGTACAGGAGCAACTACTAATCCGGTAACGTTGTCTCCAACAATAACAACAGTGTATACACTAAACGGGATGACTGATTGTGGAATTCGGCAGGCTACATTTATGCTAACGGTTAACCCATTACCTAGCATTCCAATTTCTATTACCCCACCCATTTGCTCAGGAGGGACAAATATCTACAGTACAACTTCTGGCTTATCCAGCTATACCTGGAATACAGGTGCAACAGCTTATTATGGATTTATTACTCCTGTTAACACAGGAAGTAGTTATACGATGAATCTTTCATTAACAGCGAAAAGCTTAGCGGGCTGTACAAATACAAACTCGTTAACATATACAGTTAATCCTAAACCTAACATTACGTTATCGTTATCTAATGGCATTTGTTTGGGCGACACATCATTAATTACAGCAACGGGAGCATCCAGCTATACCTGGAATCCTGGAAATTTGATCGGTAGCTCTATTATTTCTCCAAGTGTATCTACCAACTATACAGTATCGGGAACAAGCAGTTTTGGGTGTATTAATACACAAACAATAGGAGTAGGTATTTCGCCTTCTTCATCATTAACAGCTTTTGCTAATCCAAGTATTACCTGTGCAGGGAAAACAACATCGTTATCTGTACAAGGCAATGGTCTTATGCGGTGGTATATTTCCGATACAACTTCTCAATATGTTTCTAATGGGTTGAGTTATGTTACTCCAACCCTTAGTATTGGAACTTATACCTATTACGTGAGCTCAAGTTGTAGTGGTTATTCAACAAGAGTACCTGTTGTTTTTACTGTTGCTGCTAATCCAACACTAGGGATTGTTGCTAACACTTCAAGTGTTTGCGCCAATGTTCCATTTCAATTAGTTGCCAATGGAGCCACCACATATACATGGTCATCAGGGTATCCGTCCTACATAACTGTTTTAAACGACACCATAACTACCTCGCAAGCGAGTGCTTCTGTGTATACAATTAAAGGGGCAGATATTAATGGATGTGTATCAACTAATACTATTTCAATCAACATGTACCCTACCTCTCAGGTAACAGTAACAGCCAATCCTTCTGATATCTGCGTGGGTTCTTCCAGTACGCTTTCTCTGATAGGAGCAACGAGCTATACATGGAGCAATGGAGTAGTTTCATCACCAGCAGTTGTTACCCCTACAGCTTATACCTCATATTCGGTGAATCTGATAAACACGTATGGCTGCTTACAACAGAATTACGTTTACCTGAATATTTTGCAAAGACCTACACTTACTTTTGCTGCATCCACCAATAGTTTGTGTGCAGGCTCTTCTCAAACTATAGTAGCAAGCGGAGCGGCCACATATACCTGGAGTTCAGGAATCACAACAGCATCTATTAGTGTTTCTCCAACAGTTACTACAAGTTATAGCGTTACAGGAAGTGCGTCCGGATTGCCAGGTTGTTCATCTACTGCCGTTAAAACAATTACTGTGTATGCTTTACCAAATGTTCAGATTACTTCCAATAAAGATACGTTGTGTTATGGTTCTGCACTAACGATGACAGCTACAGGAGCATATTCTTATTTATGGAATGATGGTTCTACAAGCAATACATATAATGTAAACCTGAATGTTCCAACCACTTATACAGTTACCGGTACGGGATTAAGTGGTTGTAAAAGCACATATACAAAATCGATCGGAGTTTATTCTATTATTCAGGTTACGGCCGTTGCTACACCATCAGCAGTTTGTTATGGACAAACAACAACCATATCAGGTGTTGGTGTTCCTAATTATACAGTAGCCGGATATGGAGCTCCTTATAATACCCCGAAGGTTGTTTTCCCTCAATGGACTCCACCAAATACATATGTTGTTAGTGGAATTGATGGACATGGTTGTGCGAGTTCATCTAATGTAACAGTTCCTACAGACAGGTCTGCTTATTTTTATACCGGTGTAAACTCGGGTACTTATTCGAGTACTGTTTGTGCGGGTAGCAATGTGTCTATAGCAGCATCAACACCTTCTTTATCTTATGTGTGGTCGCCGGGTGGATCAACTGCCAGCTCGGTAACGGTAACTCCTTTGGCAACCACTATTTATACTGTAACAGGATCCAGTGCTACCTGTTCATATGTAAATACAGTTTTGATTACTGCCAAGCCTTCACCAACAGTAAGTGTTATAAGCAGCGGAACATTAACTTGTGCTGCTCAGCCAACATTGTATGCAACAGCATCTAATTCTGTAACATACGTTTGGTGTTATCTCAATGGGGGATTTCTAAATAGTACTGGAGTTACAACTAATAGTTTTGTTGCATATACATCGCTTTCTTATTCATGTTATGTAACCAGCACCACAAATTCTTGCGTATCAATTGCCACCGCATCGTTTGCTATAGATAACAATAATCCAACGGTTACTTATACGGTACCTAATTCTGTTTGCCCTGGTGCGCCTGCTCAAATTTTAGCAGGTGGGGCTAATTTATATAATCTGAATTATACAGGGATGACTACTAATAATGTTTTTGTTGTTTCCCCTTCGGCAACAACCACGTATACACTTGTAGGAGTTGGAAGTAATAGTTGTGCAGTAGCAGTTTATCCTCAAGTAGTAGTGGGAACTAATCCTACTGTTTCAGTTTCGTCATCAGCACCTGTTTGTGAAGGAAGCTCTGCCAATATATTGGCAAGTGGTGCTACAACTTATGTATGGAATACCGGAGAAATAACACCCGGAATTACTGTTAGCCCATCTGTAACAACAACCTATTCGGTTACAGGAACAGACTCGAATAATTGTAGTAGTACACAAACCGTGAGTGTGTTAATTGATAATACTTGTGCCGATGTATGGCCCGGAGATGCCAATAGTGATGGCGTGGCTAATAACTTAGATGTGCTGGAATTAGGATTGCATTACACACAAACAGGAACACCCAGAGCTTCTATCAGTAATACCTGGCAATCTTATTTTTCAAATAACTGGAGTGGAACAATCACT
>JACQAK010000044.1 GCA_016194985.1 Bacteroidota bacterium | reverse complement strand
GTTCCGGTTAATTTAAATGTGAAGGGGTCTGAAGAATTGGTAGCCGTGGCTAATGTATTAATAACGCCTAAGTTAGTCGTATTATCAAGTACAGTTGCATAGGCAGATAACGGTGTAACCGTTACATTTAAAGAAGAAGTAGGACTTAGATAATTCATAAAGGTACCTGCAATAAATAAGGTATCGCCAATAATAAATGAATCATCGTTATGATCTGTTACAGATTTATTGGTCATAACAACGCTTGGTTTGGCCGGATCGATGAGTGCACGGTATAAATTGATTCTGCCTGTTCCCAGTTTATTCAAATAAGATGGGTTTGCAGCATAAATATCATCGGCCGTTACTTTTAATCGTTCGCCAATCTGTAAGCCATTGTATGAAGGAAAATGATGTTTTACGATAGCGGCAGCTCCTGCAACGATAGGCGACGACATGGAGGTTCCCGACATGGTAATATAAAAACTGCCGGGCCAGGTAGAGTTTACATTATCTCCCGGTGCGCATACATCCACAAAATAACCATAATCCGAAGAAGCCTGCTTGGTATCGTTGATGGTCGTATTACCTACAGATAATGCGTAATTATAAGCTGCCGGAAAAAAATCACCGTCGGCATTGTTGTTTCCCGCGGCACAAACTACCAAACAATTTTTATTCACAGTGGCATAGTCTATAATATCTTGTCCATATTGGCTCGCTCCGCCACCGCCCCAGGAACAGTTAATCACGGAGCAACCATGATCGGCAGCATATTTAATGCCTTCGTAAGCCGCAATTAAAGCTCCGCCCGCGTCGGCAATTTTCACGGGTAAAAATTTACAGTTGAACCCAACTCCGGCGCCACCTAAATTATTGTCGGCGCTGGCAGCAGCCAACCCGCAAACGTGTACACCATGTGCATTGCCTTCCCAGCTGGCATCATTATCATTCACACCTAAATCCCAGCCCATGTAATTATCAATGTAGCCGTCTCCGTCATTATCGTTTCCATCAGGGATATCGGCATAATTACGTTTCACATTATTAAAAAGATCAGGATGTGTGAAATCGGTACCGGTATCGGTGATACCAATAACAATGGCGGAGTCACCTCTGTCGATATCCCAGGCGTTAAAGGCATTGATGTTTAATAAATGGTATTGGTTTGAAGAATTAGCTAGGGGATCATTTGGGGCATACTTGATTTTTGGAATAAAATGTGGTTCGGCATAAACTAAAATGCCTGATAATAATAATTTATTGATGGCTTTTTCGATCTCTATAGCGGAGCTATAATTTAATTCGTAAATGAGCGACAGATCAGCGTATTTTTGTCCGGCTTTATTGTAAGGGGTTTCAGGGGATCGATCAAAAGGAAATTTTTTATGCAGATGGGTGGCATTTATCGTTGCGGCTAATGAATTAAACAGATTATGGTTAATGTTGCTATTGGAACAAATATCCGCATACTGAGGTTTTACTTTCAAAATGATAGTCTTGGCCATATAATCATTGCTTGAAACATGAGCAGGCAATTGGTAGGCCTTTTGTGAAATGGCCTGAGTATAAGCCAGAGCAAAGAATAGGAGGTATAGAATAGCTTTCATTAAGACAGAAATTAATAGTTAATCTAATAAATAATTATGATGCTTATTGTATTTTTCAAGCGTTCTGATACCGGAGGAGCTGATATGTTCAAATTCTTTATCACAGAAGATATTGACAATGTTGATGTCCGGTTTTAGCTCCTGTATGTAACGGTATTGGTTTTGTTCGTACTGAAAGTCTGTTGAATTTCTTAAACCCCTGATAACGGTTACCTCATAACCTAATGAATCTACATGGTCGGTCAATAAGCCCTCATATTTTGTATGTTGACGGTTACTGATCGTTTTTGGGATCGGCCAGGAGGGAATTGTTTTATCCGGATTTTTACCAAAAGCAATAATTACTTTATCAAATATTTTTTCAGCTTTTTGCAATACATTGAAATGTCCTTTGTGAAAAGGACTGAAGCTGCCCGCAAATAAAGCAATGTTGGGTTTGTTGATTTTCACAAAATCATGCAGAGCTATTACGCTTGGTTGAGTTGGTTGTTGTGCTAAAAACGCCAGACGTTGTTTTTGGTAGTCCAAAAAATCAACCTGTTGATGCAGGGTAAATTCTTTTCGCTCTAGTTCAAGTAGCTCAGCAAAGCTGCTATTTGGGTTTATGGAAGAAAATTGTATCATTATTTCTGTTATTTAACCGCAGAGCTCACAGAGTTTTTTCGCAAAGGCTACGGAGTTTAAATATGTCTTCTCCTTTTTCTTTGCTTAAATATCTTAGCGTTCTTTGCGGTTAGGCCTTTTTCTTTAAATAAAACAAAGTACTACAATTGGTTTTCTGCAAAATTTTATTGGCTTGTTCTTTAATACCTTCAGCCGTTACTTTTTGGTAATTCTCAATTTCTAAGTTAATCAAATTGGCATCACCCAACAATTCTGAAATAGCCAGATTAGTGGCCTTGTTGAGTACATCCGTTTCGCTGTAAGTAACGGTAGATTCAATTTTGTTTTTACATTTTTGAAGTTCATCTGCAGCCACCGGTTCGGTTTGTAATTTTGCAATTTCTGCATCAATACCGGCTTCTGCTTGTTCTATCGTAACGCCGTCATTGATCTTTCCGGAGATCACAAATAAGCCTTTATCAAAATCGCCCATTACATAGGCATTGATGTCGCTGAACAATTGCTTGTCCTTAATTAAGTTTTTATATAAGCGCGACGAATTTCCGCGTGATAAAATATCCGACAAAAGATCAACGGTGTGATATTCGGCATCTGTTCTGGCACACATACGGTAGGCTCTGTATATGCTGCTGATAGGCACATCCCGTTCAACCGTAAGGCTTCTGTATTCGGTTTGCGGCGGTTCAACCGGTAAGTTTCGTTTGGGTTTCACTCCGGCATCAATAGGTTCAAACCATTTTTCTGCCAACCGTTTCACGTTGTCAACATCTACATCACCCGCCACTACCAGCACAGCATTGCTTGGATTATAATGCGCCTTAAAAAAGGCTTTCACATCATCCATGGTGGCGTCTTCAATATGCTTGATCTCTTTGCCAATGGTGGCCCATTTGTAGGGATGTACTTTATAAATCAGAGGGCGTAACAATAACCATACATCGCCATAGGGCTGATTCAGGTAACGTTGTTTGAACTCTTCGATAACGACGCTGCGTTGAACTTCCAGGCTTTTGGTGTCAAAAGCAAGGCTCAGCATGCGATCACTTTCCAGCCAAAAGGCTGTTTCTAAATTTTCAGAAGGAACTGTACAGTAGTAATTCGTAATATCATTAGTGGTAAAAGCATTGTTTTCACCTCCTACTAGCTGCAAAGGCTCATCATAATTGGGGATATTGATACTGCCTCCAAACATTAAATGTTCAAATAAGTGAGCAAATCCGGTTTTGTTTTCGTCTTCGTCGCGGGCACCCACATCATAAATAATGTTTACGCAGGCCATGGGTGTGCTTTTATCCTGATGAACAATAACAGTGAGATTATTTTTAAGTTTAAACTTTTCGAATTGGATCATATATATATTTTAGTACTAAATTGAACTTAAAGATACTAAAAAGCCTTTAATACTTAAAGACTTCCGGAAAAATAACCACCCGGATAAAAATAGATGGCGTTTGATGTCAGTTTGGATGTAGCCAAGAACCAGAGAGTATAAAAAGAAGGTTTCCTAGGATTACGGGAAATGATACTATTTATACAGTAGAACTAGGACAAAAGCGAAACTTCTTCGTCTCACGTAAATCACGCTAACGATGTTTCTATATGATTTAAAAATCTTATTTTAGCTTGTTTTATGGAACTCTGGGAAAAGATAAAGAAGATGGAAAGTCTGCATATTGTGTTTTGGTTGATCAAAGACAGTTGCTGGATGTTGCAGTTCAAGTGGCTGGGAATTGTTATGGTGATTCCTACATTAACGATAGCAGTTTTTATTGTTTACATGTCACGTAAAAGTATCGATAAGTATATTAATCTGGCCGTTTTATCATGGATCTGCGCCAATAGTTTTTGGATGTATGTAGAGTTTTTTACATCCGGAGAATTAAAATTATGGGCCTCCATTCCCTTTTCTTTGGGCTTTATTTTTGTGGGGATTTATTACTATCAAACCTTTGTCGCTCAGCGGCTTTCCAGTAAATAAAAAATAAAGATTTTCTTAGGGCAAAACTCGTCTAATTTCTTGGTGAAAAGCCATAAAAACTATTATATTAGACACTTTAATTTTAAAAGCATTTTTCCTATGGAAACTACACCATATCAATCCAAACACAAAATTCGTATCGTAACAGCTGCTGCTTTATTTGACGGGCACGATGCTGCTATTAATATCATGCGTCGCATCATCCAGTCAAGTGGCGCAGAAGTTATTCATTTAGGCCATGACAGAAGTGCACAAGAGGTTGTAAACTGTGCTATTCAGGAAGACGCTAATGCTATTGCTGTGACGAGTTATCAGGGCGGACACGTGGAGTATTTTAAATACATGTACGATTTGTTGAAAGAGCAGGGCTGTGAGCATATTAAATTATTTGGAGGTGGAGGCGGTGTAATTCTTCCATCAGAAATCGAAGAATTACATGCATACGGAGTTACCAGGATTTATTCTCCGGATGATGGACGTTCGTTGGGATTGCAAGGAATGATCAATGATCTGTTACGGCAATGCGATTATGCAACAGGCACCAACATTAAAGATGATGTAGCTAAAATAGCCAACAGAGATTATAAATCCATTGCCCGTATCATTTCGGCCGCCGAAAACTTTAATGATGAAAATATTGGTTTATTAAATGAGTTAAAAGCAAAAGCAGAAAAGTCGTCAACGCCTGTTCTGGGGATTACCGGTACCGGTGGTGCAGGTAAATCCAGCTTGGTAGATGAGTTGGTACGTCGTTTTTTAATTGATTTCAAAGACAAACAAATTGCTATTATTTCGGTTGATCCATCCAAACGTAAGACGGGCGGCGCTTTATTAGGAGATCGTATTCGGATGAATGCCATCAAAAATAACCGTGTGTATATGCGTTCACTTGCTACCCGGCAAAGTAATTTGGCCTTGAGTAAATATGTGCAGGATGCTGTAAACATTTGCAAAGCCGCTAATTTCGATCTGATCATTCTGGAAACATCCGGTATTGGCCAGTCTGATACGGAGATCATCGAACATTCTAATATGAGTTTGTATGTGATGACACCTGAATATGGTGCCGCTACTCAGTTAGAGAAAATCGACATGTTGGATTTTGCTGACATCATTGCTTTGAACAAATTTGATAAACGCGGGGCATTAGATGCCATCCGTGATGTAAAAAAACAATACAAGCGTAATCACAATCTATGGGAAATTGCTGATGAAGATATTCCGGTATTTGGAACCATTGCCTCTCAATTTAATGATCCCGGAATGAATCGTTTATACAAAGCGGTGATGAATAAAATGGTGGAGAAAACCGGGAATAATGCGTTGGCTTCTCAGTTTCATATTACCGAGGAGATGAGCGAAAAAATATACATTATTCCTCCTTCCAAAACCCGCTACTTATCGGAGATCTCAGAGAACAACCGTAATTACGATAAGAAAGCCAGTGCACAGGCAGAAGTTGCTCAAAAGTTATATGGTATTCAAAAAACCATCGAAACGATCACCGAATCTAAAATGGATGATAAAGATCGTTTGATTAAAGGATTACAGGAAGCATTTGAGAAAACAAAACTCGATCTGGATCCTCATCATTTATTAGTGATTGAAGGATGGGAAGCAAAGAAAAAATTATACAGTAATGAGTTTTATGAATTTAAAGTACGCGATAAGGTTTTAAAAATTGCTACCCATTACGAATCGCTATCCCACACACAAGTTCCAAAAATTGCATCTCCCAAATACACATCCTGGGGTGACATTTTAAAATGGACTTTGCAGGAAAACTTTCCGGGAGATTTCCCTTACACAGCGGGAATCTATCCATTTAAGCGTGAGGGCGAAGACCCAACGCGTATGTTTGCCGGTGAGGGCGGTCCGGAAAGAACCAATAAACGTTTCCATTATGTAAGCAAAGGATTGCCGGCAGCACGTTTAAGCACGGCATTTGATAGCGTAACATTATATGGTAATGACCCTGATCATCGTCCGGATATTTATGGTAAAATTGGTAACTCGGGGGTTAGCATTTGCTGTTTGGATGATGCCAAAAAATTATACAGCGGCTTTAATTTGGCAGATCCTAAAACATCGGTATCTATGACCATTAATGGACCGGCGCCTACCATAGCGGCATTTTTCATGAATGCTGCCATTGATCAGCAATGCGAAATTTACATTAAAGCCAATGGGCTAGAGAAAGAAGTAGAAGCTAAAATTGAAGCGATCTACAAAGCAAAAGGAACAGTGCGCCCCCGTTATCAGGGGCAATTACCGGAAGGTAATGATGGTTTAGGTTTGATGCTATTGGGCGTTACAGGCGATCAGGTATTACCTAAAGAGGTTTACGAAAAAATTAAAGCAACAACCTTATCGCAAGTACGCGGTACGGTTCAGGCCGATATATTAAAAGAAGATCAGGCTCAAAATACGTGTATTTTCAGTACAGAATTTAGTTTGCGTGTCATGGGTGATGTTCAACAATACTTCATCGATCAAAAAGTACGTAACTTCTATTCAGTTTCTATTTCCGGTTATCATATTGCCGAAGCAGGAGCCAATCCTATTTCTCAATTGGCATTTACATTGGCAAACGGTTTCACATTTGTGGAATACTACTTAAGCCGTGGAATGCACATTGATGATTTTGCGCCAAACTTATCCTTCTTCTTTAGTAACGGGATCGATCCTGAGTATAGTGTGATTGGCCGTGTGAGTCGTCGTATCTGGGCAAAAGCGATGAAGTACAGATATAACGGTAATGAAAGAAGTCAGATGTTGAAATACCATATTCAAACATCCGGTCGTTCGTTGCACGCACAGGAAATTGATTTCAATGATATTCGTACAACCTTACAGGCCTTGTATGCGATATACGACAACTGTAATTCACTACATACGAATGCGTATGATGAAGCTATTACCACACCCACAGAAGAATCGGTTCGCAGAGCCATGGCTATTCAGTTAATCATTAACCGCGAGTTAGGTTTAGCGAAGAATGAAAATCCATTGCAGGGTTCTTTCATCATTGAAGAATTAACAGATTTGGTGGAAGAAGCAGTGTTAACAGAATTTGATCGTATTTCGGAACGTGGCGGCGTACTGGGCGCTATGGAAACTATGTACCAACGCGGACAGATACAAGAAGAAAGTTTATACTACGAAACACTGAAACATACAGGTGAGTACCCTATCATTGGTGTAAACACTTTCTTATCAAGTAAAGGAAGCCCTACAGTATTGCCTCGTGAGGTAATTCGTTCTACTACCGAAGAAAAAGAGTACCAGATCTCCATGTTGGCGGAGTTACATAAAACGCATGCTGATAAACATGAGGAGATGGTAAAACGCTTGCAAACAGCAGCCATTCATAATAAAAATATTTTTGCTGAATTAATGGATGCCGCTAAATATATGAGCCTTGGTGAAGTAACGAAGTGCTTATTTGAAGTGGGAGGACAGTATAGAAGAAATATGTAATTTATTTACAGAGGTGATGAAGCAGATATTTACATTACTTTTTTTCTTTATTGGTATTACTGTTTTTGCTCAGTCTGGTATTTTTATTACAACACATGATCCTCAAAATGAGTTATCTAAAGTTGTTGCACATACAGATTCCTCTCTTTTTTTATTGAATATTAAGCAATATGAAAAAGGGAAGTATGATTTTTACGTCTCAAAACATCAAGCATATAAAACTAATATTGGCTTTGATACTTGCTTGTACATTGCTAAGCTGTTTAATGGAAAACTCGATGCTAGAACGTTTAAACACTCTATATTTCAATGTAAAGAAAATTTGCTCTTCGTGTTTGATGTTTATGCCGGTTCTCATCGAAAAGTAATAGCCAAAGCAATAAGTTTTAATGGAAATGTATCTGATGCATTTGTGTTAGATGATTGTGATTTATCTAATACTGAATTAATAGAGTGTATTTATACGTATGAGCTAACAGACAAAAAGGAGTTGCTAATTACTCTGAGAAGAAAGTATAAAAGTGGATTTCAAAGAGATAAATGTATTTTATATACTGAGTATATGAGTAAATTATGGGAATATGAATTTCCCAAAATCAGTTATCATTATAATGTAAACATACCGGCAGCTGTATTTAATTCAAATCAGTTAATTTATCATGTAGCAAATGGTTTTATAGATAAAGCAGGAGGTGAATGGACAATTAGAAGTAATTATGATACTATTGTGCATAGAACAGTTGATGGTTTGGTTTATGATTTAAAAATCCCAAAAGATAGTTTAAATATTATAGTGGTTAATCCTGTTCAAAAAACCTCTGCACAGTATAATGTTTATTGGCCGTTTAAAACCCGTCCAATATTAGTTCCTATATCTCCTTCACAAATTTTGTTATATAACTTAGTTGATATAGATGATGAAAAGTTTGTTTTGCCATCTAAAAAGGCAATGTATTATAAACGAATTGATGTAAAAACTAATAAAGTATTATTTGAAGAATTGCATCCTTTTAATCTACACGTACAGGATAATTTAACCTATCTATGCCAAGGCAATTCTAATAGACCGACGGCAAAACATTTTTATCTGATGTTTGAAAAAGTGGCCAATGGTAGAATAACGACACTCTTTCAAAACAATTGTTTTGAAGAATCTGAAATAATTGCAAGTAGCTATAATATCACTACTAATACTTTTGAATGGATGCATTTGTTTCCAAGGAAGATTGCGACCTCCTCACCCCTAAATTCATTAACATTTAGCTATTCGTCGAATAACTTCGATATTGGTTTTTATGAAAGTAAAAAAAATTTTGATATACAGCTGTCTGCATATAAACATAATAAATATAAAATGGTGAGAGGGAACGAAGACTCTCAGTTTATTTCTTGGAGTATAGGTGATGAAGGGGTTCCAAGAAAAACAAAGGTTGATAGTGATTCAGAAGACTTTTTATTTCCATGGCTAAAAAACAAAGAACCATATGATTCGAATAACTTCTTTGAAAGTAAGTGGTTCTTTCCAGCCAAATTTATTTACAGGTAAAAGATCTATCAAAGGCATAAGGTTATTATTTAATTTTTATATCACCGTTCATCCAATAATCAAATCCATTTTATATTTTTTTGTTTAATTTTACTTAAACAATTAAAACATATACTATGAAAAAAATCCTTTACGTTATTATTGGTATTAGCGTACTTTATTTGATCGTTTGTTTATTTGGACCTTCCAAAGTTAAGGTCGAACGTTCGATTGATATTAAAGCATCTTCTATTGAAGAGTTACAGCATCGTTTGGCAGATTTAAAATTCTTTCATGATAAGTGGTCGCCATGGACAAGAAGAGACCCTGGCATGAAAACCATTTATAAAGGTGTATGCTGTGAGCCCGGCAGTAGCTACAGATGGGAAAGTGAAAAAGACAGCGTAGGAAAAGGAACGATGACGTTTAACAAATTTACACCTGATAGCGTTTTAATGACTCTTAATTTTGATGGCATGGGGGATAATGAATTGTATTTTATCACTAAACCATCAGGCAATGGCACCATCAATGTAACATGGGGTGTTATCTTTGATATTGGCTTTTTTGGACGTGCTCCTATGATGTTTATCAACATGGATAAAATTATTGGCGGCGATTATGAAACAGGGTTGGCTAAATTGAAACAGGAGATTGAATCAATGCCTGTATCAGCCACAACTCAATACGAAATAAAAGAGACCAATTGGGATGCAAAAACTTTTTATGGTGTCAAAGAAAAACTGGCATTTGATAAATTAGCGGCATTTTTTGGACAATCTTATGGTAAGATCGGAGCGGCTTTAGGAAAAGCAAAAGCTCAGCCTATCGGCCAGCCAAAAGCTATTTACTTTTCTTTCGATGAAAAAACAAAGGTAACAGATGTAGCTGCTGTAATGGAAGTAGCCAATGGTACAAAGCTGGAGGGTGTTGAAAAATTTGAAATACCTGCAGGCAAAGTATTACATATCGAATACTATGGCGCCTATGATAAATCAGCGAATGCGCATTATGCCATGGATGCTTATATCAAAGATAAAGGCTTAACTCAGTCGTATGTATTAGAAGAATATGTAACGGATCCAATGACGGAAAAAGACACCGCTAAATGGCTGACCAATATTTTTTATTTGGTTAAATAATACCTCAAATCGTTAAATTATAAAAGGCTCTCGTCATTCACGGGAGCTTTTTTTATATTTATAGTATGAAAAACATTGTAATTGCCATAGTCATCCTGTTTTCAGGTCTTTGTAATGCGCAGGTCAATGATTCTATTAATACGATTATACACAGTAAGAAAAGCAACTTAGATAAGATTAAACATCTGAATAAGTTATGCGAAGGCTTTTGGTTAGCGGGTAATTATAAGGAGTCTAAACTTATTTCGGATACGTTGTTTTATTTGGAAAAACAAGAGTTAAGCAAATTGCCCGACAATAAGGATATTTTAAAGGAAAAGGCGATTACATACAATAACCTGGCTATTGTCTATCGATTTCAGGGAGATTATTCCGCTTCATTGGATAATCATCTGAAGGCACTCAAAATCAGGGAAAAAATTAATGACGTGCGTGGTATTGCCCGCTCTCATTTGGGAATAGGAACTATTTATGAATTCACAGGTAAGTATGAAACGGCCTTGTCTTACAAACTCAAAGCAAAAAAACTATTTGAACAGGCCAGAGACACTGCATTTGTGGGATTCACCTGTAGCCATATTGCCGGCATTTACTTTACCATGGGTAAAATTAAAGAGGCCGAAGCCTATAATACACAGGCTTTAACACTATTCAGGAAGATCAATAATTTTACGGGAATGTCCGATGCATACACGCAAGCAGGAATGATCTTCGAATATGGAAAAAACTACAGCGATGCTATTAATAATTATGAAGGCAGTTTGCAAAGTAATACTTTATTAGGACTAAAAGACAGAGTGATCAGTTCAAATATTGATCTTGGCAGGGTTTACATTAAAATTAATAAAGCAGATATAGCTAACCAATATTTGGAAGATGCCTTGCAATTATCAAAACAAACAGGCTCTAAATTGCATTTAAGCGAAATCTATCAACTGTTCTATAAAAGAGATAGTGCTATGCAGCATTTCGGACCTGCACTTACCAATTATCAGATGTATATTAAGTATGAGGATAGTTTGGTAAATCAGAAATCATCCGAAGAGATGGCAAAGCTCCAGTTGAAATTTGAAAGCGAAAAGGCAGATGAAATTAAAAAGCTGGAAGAGGAAAAAAAAGAGAGTATCCGAAAGAATAATGAGCAAAGGCAAAAACTTATTTTATATTCAGTCGTTACAGTATTGTTATTAGTGCTGGCATTTTCATTTTTTATATTCAGGAGCTACAAGCAAAAACAGAAGGTTAACAGTGAACTACTGTTAAAGAACGAAATTATTGAAAAACAAAAACAGTTGGTTGAAGAGAAGCAAACAGAAATTTTGGATAGTATCAATTATGCTAAACGTATTCAATATTCACTCTTGGCCAGTGAGAAATTATTGAATGAAAATCTTTCCACCCCCAAGGAAGGCTCCGAAACCGGAGGAGGATATTTTGTATTCTTTAAACCAAAAGATGTGGTAAGTGGTGATTTTTATTGGGGATCGAAATTAGGAAATGGCAACTTCGCTTTGGTAACAGCTGATAGTACGGGACATGGTGTTCCCGGATCTATCATGAGCATGCTAAATATTTCCTGCTTAAATGAAGCTATAAACACAGATAAGTTGACGCAACCCGCAGAAATTTTAAATGCTGTTCGTAAAAAAATCATTAATCATTTATCTAATGATGGAAGTGTAGAAGGAGGAAAAGATGGGATGGACTGTAGTTTGGTGAGTTTTGATTTTAAGAATAAAAAATTAGCTTATGCAGCCGCTAATAATCCGGTTTGGGTAATCCGTTCTCTGTCTTCCTTTAAAGCGGATGTTCGCAGGAAGGAAGACGTTGAATTTATTTCATTGGTAGCAGATAGAATGCCGGTTGGTAAACATGATAAAGATTCTATACCATTTACCCAACACGAATTTGATTTACAGTCGGGAGATATGATTTATACGTTAACGGACGGTTTTCCGGACCAGTTTGGCGGCCCGAAAGGAAAAAAATTTAAATACAAACAGCTGGAAGAATTATTGATTTCTGTTTCACATAAATCAATAAAAGAACAGGAACAAGCCCTGAGGCATGTTTTCGAAGATTGGAAAGGTCATCTGGAACAGGTAGATGATGTTTGCATTATTGGAGTTCGTGTTTAAAACACATTAAATTTATATTCTTTTTAATTTGATACAATAAATTCCGCTCCCTATAATATCGGAGCTTTTATTATTATATTTACTATAATGAAAAAGCATATTTTATTCATACTGTTATGGTTTATTACTTTCTCATCAAATGCCAGCCCGGTTGATTCATTATTAAAAATTCTAAATACGGCGAGTTCGCAAAATTCAAGAATCGAAACACTGGCAAGGATCAGCTGGGAATACAGGGCCATTGGCGAATATGATAAAGCAATGTCGTTTGCCGAAGAAGCCTTAAACGATGCAAAAAAAGTAAATTTCAAAAAAGGAATGGCCGATGCATATAATGCATTTGGTGCAATCTATGATGAAAAAGGAGACTATACCAAATCGTTGGATTATTATACACAAACCTTAAAAATACATGAAGAATTAAAAGACGATAAAGGTATTTGCAGGGATATGAATAACATTGGGTTACTATATGAAAACCTGAATAATTATAATACGGCATTATCCTACTACGAAAAGGCCCTCGATCAGGCAAAAAAATTTGACGACAAGGCCATCCTTTCGGCTATCAATTTTAATATTGGCGCCATTTATACGTATACCGAAAATTATAAAAAATCAACCGAATATTATTTAAAATCACTGGAGATCGATGAGAAACTGAAGGACGACATCGCTATTTCTGATTGTTATGTAAATTTAGGGATCAACTACAGCTATTTATCTCAGTTTGATAAAGCGATTGAATACAGCGAAAAGGGACTGGCTATTAAACAACGGTTAAACGACCTTAATGGTGTAGGAGCTGCTTATTATAATATTGGAGATGTGTATTACCGGCAAGGTAAGTTCCAGCAAGCTATTGAAAACTATCAAAAAACATTGGAGCTTTGTTTGAAGACAGGTATCTACGATAATACCAGATTGGCATACAGCGGCTTGGCAAATGCTAATTATAAATTAGGAAACTACAAAGCAGCATTCGACTATCACGTGAGGTTTAAGCAGGTTACCGATAGTGTGTTTAATGCCGCCAATAATGAAGAATTAAATCAAACCAAAATAAATTACGAACTCGAAAAAAAACAGGCAGAGCAGGAACAAATTAATGCCTTAGCCGAATCTGCTAAAAAAAGACAAAACATTATTATTGCTGCAGTTGTTATTGTGTTGCTAACAGTAAGCGTTTTCTCGCTATTCTTATACAAACGGTTTAAAGTAACCAATCGTCAAAAAGAAATTATTTCACAGCAAAAAGAACTGGTAGAAGAAAAGCAAAAAGAAATTTCAGATAGTATTAATTACGCCAAACGCATTCAAACGTCATTTCTGGCTAATAAACAGGAATTCGAAAAATACCTGTCCGATTATTTTATTTTATTCAAGCCAAAGGATGTTGTAAGCGGTGATTTTTACTGGGCTTGCGGAACAGGATCTAAAATAGTTATTTGCGTGGCGGATTCAACAGGGCATGGGATTCCGGGCGCCTTTATGAGCTTATTGAATATTTCTTTATTGAACGAAGCCGTATTAAGCCGTCATTATACATCAACAGTAGACATATTAAACTTTGTACGAAAGATTCTGATGTTGGGCTTAAAGCAGGATGAAACCGGACAAGGAGGGAATGATGGAATGGATTGCGTTTTATTTTCAATAGATACAAATACCCTGGAGATGGAATTTTCAGGAGCATATAACCCTTTATGGATCATCAGAGATGGTGTAATCATGGAACTGAAAGCAAATAAAATGCCGGTTGGCAGATCTCCTAAAGAATCAGAATCATTTACCAGTCAAATCATCCAACTCCAAAAAAATGATTTGATCTATGCCTTCACGGATGGTTACGCCGATCAGTTTGGCGGACCTAGTGGAAAAAAATTTAAGTATAAGCAATTAGAAGAAATCTTGCTTCGTATTCATCAGCAACCGTTTAAAGAACAGGAACATTATTTAAATCAGGCATTTGAAGACTGGAAAGCTAATTTAGAGCAGGTAGACGATGTAACCATTTTAGGATTTAAAATTTAATACCCTTAACATCAAAAAGGGTTTTTTAAATTGAGTTTTAGTCATATCTTAGTCCTATATCATTCACCCTTTGTCGTATTAAAATAGTTGTTTACATATTTTTACTGTTTTCATTCCATGTGTCTTTGTCTCAAAACTTAGACAGCCTTTACCTTCAATATAAAAAAAGTGTCAATTTAAAAGACAAAACCAATGCCCTGATCAATTACGGCGACGAGCTGCTTCATTACGATATCGACTCTTCTCTTGCTTGTGGTAAAGCAGCATTATGGAATGCCAACAGGCTAAAGGATTCTTTACTAATAGCCGATGCTAATTTGTTTATGGGCTTTTGCCTGCAGGCTAAAGGAAACTATAAAGCCACACTCCAGCATTTTTTAATTTCAACCGACATCTACAAAAAAAAGAAAGATAAGGTAAAACTCTCTAAATGCTATACTGCCATGGGTGTGGTATATTGGTATCAGGGCTTTTATGATAAAGCTATTGACTATTATAAAAAAAATATTACGTTAAGTTTGGAATTGAACGATAAACACGGTTTGGCAGCCAGCTATGGTAATATTGCCATTATATTTGATGAAAAACGAGATCTGGATAATGCATTAGGCTATTACACAAAGGCCCTTCAGATATTTAAGGAAGATAAAGATCTTGCACAGACAGCTGCCTGTCTGGACAACATGTCGTTGATATTTAAACAGAAGAAGGATTATAACACGGCTTTTGACTATAATATTCAGGGGTATAAATTACGGGAGAACATACACGATACCATTGGGATGTTAGCCAGTATGGAGAATCTGGGAAGTATTTTTATTGCCTTGAAAAAATACGAAGATGCCATTTCCATTTCCGAAAAAGTGTTGGCCATTGCCTTGCGATTAGGAGCCAGAGAAGATGTGAAATATGCGTACATTAATTTGAAAGAAGCCTATGAAGCTAAAAAAGATTATGCCTCGGCAAATAGTATTTTAAATAAACTAATGGAAGTGAAAGATAGTTTACGAAATATTGAAAATGCCAATCAAATAGCAGAGCTGGAAACAAAATTTAAGACCAAAGAAAAAGAAACAGAGCTTTCCGAAATTAAACTTATCCAAAGACTTCAGGCAAAAGAGAATACAGAAAAACTCAAACGAAAAAACTATTTTATCATTATCTTATCACTTATCGGCGCATTTATTTTGGCACTGGCATTTATTCTTTTAAAACGCTATAAAGAAAAACAACATGTTGCCGAAGAATTTAGTGCTAAAAACAAAGCCATCGAAATTCAGAAAACAATAATCGATAAAGCCTATCTCGAACTGTCTGAAAAAAATAATGACATTACAGATAGTATTAAGTATGCTAAGCGAATTCAGGAAGCTATTTTCCCTTCTCCAGCTCATTTCTCCAATTTATTGCCGCAATCATTTGTCTTCTTTAAACCTAAAGATATTGTAAGCGGAGATTTTTACTGGGTGGAAAAAGGAACAGATGATGTCGTATTTGTTGCCGTAGTAGATTGTACCGGACATGGCGTTCCGGGAGCATTTATGAGCATTGTTGGATTTAATTTATTGAACAATGCCATTCACGAACACAAATGTGATAATCCCGCTGATATTTTACATCAGGTAAACGAAGGATTAACAGAAACACTAAAACAAACATTTGAAGAAAGTGCTGTAAAAGATGGAATGGAGATTTCTTTATGTAAATGGGATAAAACAAAAAATGAGTTGACCTTTGCCGGTGCTAATACCATTATTTATCATATTAGTGATCATAAAATACATATTATTAAAGGGAATAAACATCCTATAGGCAGCTTTTACGGAGAGCAACTCAAGCCCTTTCAAAATACCGAAATTACGATTAAACCAAATGATTGTGTGTATTTATTTTCTGATGGATACGCTGATCAGTTTGGTGGGGATAAAGGCAAAAAATACAAGTATAAACAATTGGAAGAATTTCTCCTCGCCAATGCCGATAAGCCCGTACATCAGCAACAGGCAGCATTAGCCGAGGAATTTGAAAAATGGAAAGGTAGCTTGGAACAGATAGACGATGTATGTGTCATTGGAATCAAATTTTAATATAACGACGATGAAAAAATTAGCGCTATTGTTTTTAGTTCTTGTTTCGGGAAAAATGATGCCTCAATTGGACTCATTAGAAACCCAACCACATTTTACAAGTCACTTAACATGGAGCGATACGTTTTTTGGAAATGAAGACATGTATCAGGTATGTTACCCAAAGGATCATAGAACCTATTTTTATTTTATTATTCTTTTTTCAATTGCAACAATTGTGTTTGGTTTGCTGATCATTTACATTAAAAACAGCAGTAACAAAAAACTAAAGCAGAAAAATGAAATTATTGCTGAACAGAACAAAGATCTGATAGATAGCATTAATTATTCACAACGAATTCAGCAGGCCATCCTTCCCGATCAAACAACAGAACAAATCGTTTTACAACATGGATTTGTACTCTACAAGCCCAAACACATTGTTAGTGGCGATTTTTATTGGCTTCACAAATCCGGCGATCTGCTATATTTTGCGGTGATTGATTGCACCGGACATGGTGTACCGGGAGCATTATTGACGATGTTGGCACACAATGCCATTAACAAAGCCGTTATTGAAAAAAGCTTGACTGATCCTACAATGATATTGGATAGCATGAACACGGATGTGAAATTGGCATTAAAGCAAAACCTCAATAATCCTATTCAGGATAGTATGGAGGTAGCCTTTGTCTGTTTAAATACAGCAACTAATACATTAATGTTTTCGGGCGCTAATTTAGGATTAACCTATGTTCAAAACGGCAAATTGCAAATTGCCAGATCCGGGAAATGTTCGGTGGGTTCTGTTCAGGAAACAGGTGTTGTATTGCCTGTTACACATACGTTGCAGTTACGCAAAGGAGATTGCTTTTATATATATTCGGATGGATACGCCGATCAGTTTGGCGGACCCAAAGGAAAAAAGTATAAATACAAACAACTGGAAGAATTACTACTGGCCAATCATACCAAACCAACCCAACAGCAAAAGCAGATATTGAACGATAATATCGAAAACTGGAAAGGATCTTTGGAGCAGGTGGATGATATAACGGTTATAGGATATAACATTAGTTAATAATCATGGATCGCCTTTTTAATGAGATCTAAACGCACGCCACAATATAACTCATAGTTTCCGATTCCTTTGGGTAAAGCAAAACATAAGTCATCACCTTCATTTTTTTTATCATGAAGAATGTACTTTAATAAAAGAGTTTCTGTTTCTTTAGAGATTTTAACAGGCTTATAGATAGAGGAAATATAATCTGTTATATCTTTCTGTTCTTTGGCAGAAATTCTTTTTAGCGAATATGCAATAGTGGCTTCCATGATGATGCCGGCAGCTATTGCTTCTCCATGCAAAATATCTTTGTTTTGCTGAATGAGCGCACTTTCCAGAGCATGCCCGATTGTATGACCAAAGTTCAGAGATTTACGTAAATTATGTTCATGTAAATCTTTTTTTACAATAGTGTTTTTTAAAGCAATGGCTTTGGTAATGATATTCTCAGAGCTAAAGTCAGCAACCGTTTTTAATTTTTTTAAATCTTTCCAGAAGTCAATATCAGCAATGAGCGCTATTTTAATAATTTCAGCGTAGCCATTTTTGATATGCCTTTCCGATAATGTTTCTAAAAAAACAGGGTTTATAAAAATTCCTTTTGGTTCACTTGTTGTACCGATGTGGTTTTTAATTCCTTCAAAATCAACGCCCGTTTTACCTCCAACACTGGCATCAACCATAGATAGCAATGTTGTTGGAATATTAATGCAATCGATCCCTCTTTTGTAGGTAGAAGCTACAAAGCCACCCAGATCGCTTATAACACCACCGCCTAAATTAATAATTAAACTTTTCTTATCGGCGCCGGTATCTGTTAATGCCCCCCACACCTGTAAACATGTGTCTAAAGTTTTTTTATCCTCCCCGCTTTCCAGTTCTATGATCTCTGCTTCATTCAATAATGGCGAATGAAATAATAAGGTGGGCAAGCAGTGCTCAAATGTATGCTCATCGCAAATAATGAAATAGTAGTTGTAACTATGTTTTTCTAAAAATGTATTGAGAGCAGTAAAACTATTATCACCAATAGAGATGGAATATGAAGTAGATTTGATAACTGACATGTTATATAAATTGTTTGATCTGTTGAAGAGCTTGTTTGGCTTGTAGGTTATTTGGATTACGTTTCAGTAATCTCATCAAATACACCTCCGCCTGTTTAAAATCCTTTTTATAGGCATATAAGCCGGCAATGTTTAATAACAGAGGTTCGTAATCCGGATCAAGACCCAGAGCTTTAAAATATAAGGTTTCCGCCTCGTTTGTGTTACCCATTCTTAATTTTACATACCCCAGATTGGTTAATGCAGATACATGTTTGGGATTTTCTTTTAAAATAACGGTAAATTCTTTTTCGGCATTAGGAAGCAGATTGTTAGCTGCTAAAGCTGCCCCATATTTATTTCTGAAGTCTAAAACATATGGTGCCAGATTTACGGCATTTTTGTAGTAATTAATGGCGCGCTGCATGTTTCCCGTGTTATAAAATGATTCACCGATCCGGTAACTGGCCCAGGCATCATCGTTCGAATACGACTTTTTGATGAGCCGGTTATTCAATAAATAAGTATCAGTTAATCGATCCGCATAACGACTGATTTTAGTAAAATCATTTTTGATGAAATATAATTGAACCAGTAATTTGAAATTTGTTTTCAATTCCGCATCTGTTTGATCTTTTAAATAAAAGGCAGCGCTGTCCAGATAAAAAGCATTATTCTCAAATTTCTCATATTGATTTAAATAAGCCTGTGCCTTGGTTATAGCGTTTGGATTTTTTTCGTTGATCGCATATAATCCGATAAATTCTTTGATACCCTCTTTGTCTTTTTTGGTCATTGGTTTACGGATAAAATGATCGTGTACCGTTACGTGCGGAATATCAATAGAGCCTGATTTAGGCATATGACAACTCACGCAATTAGATGCTCTTGTTATTCCCGGCTTACTACAAACTAGCTCAGAGCCAAAAGTTAAATTGTCTTTTGTCCCTTCTTTCCCTTTTGTCTTTCCGGTCTCTTTATAATGACAATTGTTACACGCATCATTAAACACATTTGGATTTGTTTCTCTCACACTCACATGTGGATTATGACAGGTAATACAAGTCATGGCATCTTTGTATGGCTTTAATTTCTCGGCGGCTGAGGCTCTCGAAGCTCCGGTCGCCTTCTCAATCGATTTAATGAAACATTGACTTTGTTTCAATCTATCTGCATGCGATGCCATAATAAACTCATCGTCTGCATGCTTGTACTTCGGCAAAAACACAGTCATAAAATCGCTTAGTTTCATTCCCGGTTTGAAATCGTAAAATGATTTTCCTTCTTTCAAAATGGTATTACCCTGTAAATGACAGCGCTGACAAATATCAAATTGCGCATCGATACTCAATTTTGCAGGATTCACAATACTATAATCGATATATTTTGATGTATCAATTTTACTTCCTGTTTGTCGTTCCTGCACATGAATACTTCCGGGACCGTGACAACGTTCGCAATTAATACCTTCCGGTACGGAAGTAAATTTATTTTCAGACCCCAATACAAACTCAGGGTAATTATTGTGACAACTCATGCACTCTAATCCGATCTTACGCATAAAACGGCTATTGTGGCCATTTTCGAAACCCGGAGGCAGATCCCATTGCTTTTTTTGTGTATAAAATGTCATCGGCATTTGGTTTAAGTAACCATTTACCGATTGTATATGCGAATTGGTATGATGCCCTGAACCAATAATAAAATTAACAGTTTCACGTCGTTTGTAAATAGTATCTTTCCCTTTTAACCGATATTCCAAAAACTGCAAACTATCATTCAACCAATACGCTTTATAATAAAAGTCGCCAATCTTATCATGGATCACAGAAGTATGATAATCGCCCGCTGATTTGGTTTTTGAGGCCACATCAAACGATTTCCCCATTCCTGTTTTAATAAAAGTGTTGTAAATATCCTGATGACAAAGCTTGCATGTATTAATACCTACATATTTGGCAGAATCGGAATGATTAAGATAAAGGAGGGTATCTTGTTGCGTAGTTGCTGCAACGGCATTATTTCCCTCCGGCGTATGACACGAAAACACAATCACCCCTATGGTTAAAACCAAAGCCGGTAGCAGATATTTTAAAGAATTTGACAATGCGGTATCGATAGCTCAAAATTAACATGTTAATGGCTTAAATCTTAAAAATCATCTCAATAGTCTTAAATTAATGTTTATTTAACGATAAAGTGTAGATTTTCAACAAGATAAATTGGTTTCTCACTTAAAAAGCACTACTTTTGCGCCCTTATTAAAATATACCATGTCAGAAATCAGAAACATTGCCATCATTGCCCATGTCGATCACGGGAAAACAACATTAGTAGATAAAATTTTACACCAATGTAATTTATTTAGAGAAAATCAAGCTTCAGGTGAGTTAATCCTTGATAACAACGACTTAGAGCGTGAGCGTGGTATTACTATTTTAGCTAAAAACGTATCAGTTACTTATAAAGGAACAAAAATTAACATCATCGACACCCCGGGTCACGCCGATTTTGGAGGTGAAGTAGAACGTACATTGAACATGGCGGATGGTGTAATTTTATTAGTGGATGCTTTTGAGGGGCCTATGCCTCAAACTCGTTTCGTAACTCAAAAAGCAATTGCAGCCGGTAAAAAAGCAATTGTAGTGATTAATAAAGTTGATAAACCAAACTGTCGTCCTGAAGAAGTTCATGATAACGTATTTGACTTATTCTTTAACTTAGATGCTACGGAAGATCAATTAGACTTCCCAACTGTTTACGGTTCAAGTAAAAATGGTTGGATGGGGCCTGATTATAAAACTCCAACAACGGATGTTACTTATTTACTGGATACAATCTTAGAAAAAATCCCTACAGCTCCAGAGCGTGAAGGAACTTTACAAATTCAGATCACATCGTTGGATTATTCTTCATTTATCGGTCGTATTGCGGTAGGACGTGTTTACAGAGGTATTATTAAAGAAAACATGCCCGTGAGTGTTGTAAAACGTGATGGAAGCATTCAAAAATCCCGTATTAAAGAATTATTCGTATTTGAAGGTTTAGGTAAAGTAAAAGTGTCTCAGGTTCAAACAGGCGATATTTGTGCCTTTACAGGAATCGAAGGATTTGAAATTGGTGATACCGTTGCCGATTTTGAAAACCCGGAGGCTATGCCAACAATGAAAATTGATGAGCCAACGATGAGTATGATGTTTACGATCAATAACTCACCATTCTTTGGTAAAGATGGTAAATTCGTTACTTCTCGTCACTTACGCGATCGTTTATATAAAGAATTAGAGAAAAACCTGGCAATGCGTGTTGAAGAAACGTCTTCTCCTGATTCTTATTTAGTATTTGGTCGTGGTATTCTTCACTTATCCGTATTAATTGAAACCATGCGTCGTGAAGGGTATGAGCTGCAATTAGGTCAGCCTCAGGTTATTGTAAAAGAAATCGATGGTCAAAAATGTGAGCCAATTGAAGTATTAACAGTGGATGTTCCTCAGGAATCAGCATCTAAAGTAATTGACTTGGTAACTCAACGTAAAGGGAACTTATTGATTATGGAAGCTAAAGGAGATTTAACTCATATTGAGTTCGAGATCCCTTCTCGTGGTATTATTGGTTTACGTAACAACGTATTAACTGCTACAGCAGGTGAGGCTATTATGGCTCACCGTTTCAAAGATTACGAGCCTTGGAAAGGTCCAATCCCTAGCCGTATAGCAGGTGTATTGATCTCTAAAGATAAAGGTACAGCCGTAGCTTATTCTATCGATAAATTACAGGATCGCGGTAAATTTTTCGTGGAAGCAGGTGACGAAATTTATCCGGGCATGGTTATCGGAGAACATATCCGCCCTGATGATTTAGTAGTTAATATTTGTACTGAAAAACAATTAACCAACATGCGTGCTTCCGGTACGGATGATAAAATGCGCATTGTTCCAAAAATTAACTTCAGTTTGGAAGAAGCCATGGAATATATCCAGGGAGATGAATATGTTGAAATTACGCCTAACCATATCCGTTTACGTAAAATCTATTTAGATGAAAACGAGCGTAAACGTATGGGAAAAACATTATTGGCTAAATAATTATCCTTGAAAATAGTTAAAAGGCAAAGTAAAACCATGGTGTTTTCTTTGCCTTTTTTGCATTATACCATTATTATCCCCCTCTGGAGGGGGTAAGGGGGAGGGAAATAAACACGTTTAGATAAAAGAAAATAATCTTGTACTTTTAACCACGAAATAGAATATGAGCAAACCCAGCTACGAAGAAATATATATGGAATTGGCCGAAAAACTTGCTCTGCGCTCACATTGCGTAAAAGCTCAGGTAGGAGCCGTTCTAACAAAAGACACACGCATCGTTTCGCTGGGGTATAATGGCCCACCGGCAGGAACCCATAATTGCGATCAGGAATGGCCCGAACATGGTTGTGCCCGGGATAGCAAAGGAAGTTGCTCATTGGCCCTTCATGCTGAACAGAATGCAATTCTCTATGCCGTAAAAAACAATACTACGATTGACGGGTCTACTTTGTATGTTACGTTATCGCCATGCATTGCCTGTGCAAGGGTAATTTATACCATGGGAATTAAGAGAGTGTATTATAAAAACAGCTACGCCGAATACAAAAATATTCCGTCTGATGAAGGCGTTGATTTTTTAAAAAAATTTGGCGTAGAAGTCATCCGTTACAAAGGCAAAGAGTAGGCCGTTAAACGTTATATTTAAACTACAAAACAGCAAACTATGTTTTTAAGAATCTTTTTTTTAGTAATAGCTTTTGCCATCTCTCAAAATCATTGTATATCGCAGGAAGGAGGAGGCCCTCCTAAAAAAGAGCAATCGATCAAAAGCAAAAGAAAGCAGTATAAAGAAGATAAAAAAAAGTGGAAAGAAGACCGTAGAAATAAACGTGCCGAAGAAAAAAAAATCAGAGATCACCATAAGCGCATTCAAACAAAAGAAGTCCGCAAAAGAATGAAGCGAAGTAAGGGCAAAGCGATCAGGAATAATACGCACCAACGCGAACCGTTTTTTCAGCGCTTATTTCAGAAAAAAAGAGGTAAAGGATCCAAACAGCCAAAAGAAAAAACATCAAAGGTTCAGCAATATTAACTCAATGCAACCTTACTTGAGTGGAGGGCACCTGAAAACAGAGCCATTTTCCATTTTTCGATTTTTTTAACCACTTATTGGCAAAAACCCACCACTTATCAATTTATGTTCCCCATTTAACAGAACGAAAAAACTACCCCGGGGTTTATTCGTAAATTCGTGTTAATTCTTGTTAAGTTTTAGTACCCTTTAACAAAAAAAATTTGGAAAATAACCGCCACATAATCAGAATATTACAAAAAACCGGCAGAAAAATTTGCACCAGTTGCCTATCATTTATATATTTATCCGCTCGTACAAACTGAACGTAATTAAAAAACTATCAATATGTTAAGAAAAATTTACTTTTCAATCGTAACAATTTTATTAGCTGGTGCCTCTGCAATAGCCCAAAACAACGGCGGAGCCATCAAAGTTTTGTTAAAAGACAAGACAACCGGAGAAACGATTCCGTTTGCAAATGTGGTAGCCTATCAGGGCGGTGTTCAGGTTGGTGTTGGTACAACCGATATGGATGGTTATGCAATGATCAAACCATTAGCACCGGGTAAATATGATGTGAAAGGTGTTTATGTAGGGTATCAGGCCGCTCAGGAAAACGGAGTAGTCGTTGGGGAGGCTAAAACAGCTTACGTAACTATTCAGTTATCAAACGGAGAGGGTGTGAGATTAGACGAGGTAGTTGTTACAGAATACGCAGAGCCTTTAATTGATGGTGATATGAAATCCGGTGGAACAGTAACCAGAGAAGAATACCAGAATATGGCTACTAAAAACATTAATTCAGTTGCCGCTACAACTGCCGGTGTGTATCAGGCAGATGAAGGTGGATCACTGAATGTGCGTGGTGGTCGTTCAACTTCAACCATTTATTTTGTGGATGGTGTTAAAGTATTAGGTAGCGGAGCTTCCGGAGTTCCTCAGCAAGGTGTTGAACAGATTAACGTTATTACAGGTGGTGTGCCTGCCCAATACGGGGATGCAACATCCGGTATCGTATCAGTTACAACACGTGGTCCTCAAAGTAAATTTTTTGGTGGAGTAGAGTTGATCTCTTCTCAATTAACAGATAAATACGGATATAACTCTTTAGGTTTCTCAGTAGGTGGACCGGTTTTACAAAAAAGAGATTCAACAGGTCAAAAGAAACCGATTATTGGTTTCTTCTTATCAGGTCAGGGAACATACCAAAAAGATCCGGATCCTTCTTATGTGAAAATGTGGAAATTAAATGACGCAAAATTAGCCGAATTAGAAAAAACCCCTTTAAGAGTTGTTACAGTTGGACCTGAAACTAATTTCTATCGTGAACTGGATTACATTACAAAAGCGGACATGACACAATCAGCTATCCGTCAGAATGTAGCATCACGCGCCATTCAATTAAGCGGTAAATTAGATTTTAAAGTTGCTCCAAACACGAACTTAACTTTAGGAGGTGCTTTTGATTATGGAAATGCCCACGACTTTGTATACACTTATTCATTATTCAACTCACAAAACAATCCACAAACTATTAATACAACCTGGAGAACTTTTGCACGTATCAATCAAAAATTTGGAACAAACCAAACTGGTGCTGAAAAAGAAAAATCTCAGTCTGTGATCTCAAATGCATACTTTACCTTTTTAGCAAGTTATGAGAAATCCAAATCAAAAACTCAGGATGATACTCATAAAGACAAAATATTTAATTATGGTTACCAGGGTAAATACAATTATAAAGTAGATACAACTTCCAATTACCAGATCAAATTCGACGAAACTCACTTAAAATATTATATGGATTATCAAGGGCCAACCAGAGGACCTGTTTCATATGAAAGAAGCGAATTAAACCCAACTACAGCTAACTACTCATCTCAGGTATTTGATCTTAGAGGAACAGAACCATCTATCAATGCTGCACAAAGTGATTACGCATTCGTTAATGGTGACAGACCACAAAGTATCAATAGCTTATTCTATCCAACAGGCCGTCAGTATAATGGATATAGCGTTTCTGAATATACTCAGTTACGTTTTGCTTCAAGCTTCTCTGCCGATTTAAAAAATCACGCTATTATGGTGGGGGTTGAGTACGATCAACGTAATCAAAGCGGATACACGATTAATCCAATTGGATTATGGGAGCGTATGAGAAACTTGGCGAATAACCATTTACAAACTCTGGATACATCAGCCGCTAATACTATTATTATTCCTGGTACTAATGGAGAATTAGATAAATACTACCACAGATATGTTTATAATGCTGAAAACCAAACTCAAATTGATAAATCATTAAGAGAATTATTAGGATTATCTGCAAGCAACCAAACAATCATTAATACAGATGCTTTTTCGCCAAATGATTTAAAATTAGACATGTTCAGTGCTAAAGACTTATTAGGTGATGGTGTTTCTAACCCTTTGGTTGATTACTACGGATATGATTATTTAGGAAACAAATACAAAAGCTCTACCAGCCTTGATAAATTTGTGAATGGAAAAGATAAAAACGGAAACCAAACATTTAATGTAGGTGGATACAAACCTATTTACGTAGCTGGTTACATTCAGGATAAATTTGATTTTAAAGATATTAAATTTAACGTAGGTGTGCGTGTTGACCGTTTTGACGCCAATCAAAAAGTATTAAAAGATCCATATTTATTCCAGGAAGCTTATACAGCAGGTGAAAAATCTGATGGAAAACCGGGAAATATTAAAGATGACTATGTTGTGTATGTAGATAACGCTTCATCCGCTAACCCATCTGTTGTAGGTTACAGACACACAGACGAAAAAACACAAACAACTACATGGTATAACAGCGAAGGTAAGGAAGTAAGTGACCCTAAAACGTTAGCCGTTGATGGAAAATTAACTCCTTGGTTAAAAGATGCTGATTATGCAAGCAAAAATCCATTTAGTGTAAATGCATTCAGAGATTACAAGCCTCAGATTAATGTAATGCCTCGTATCGCGTTCTCTTTCCCGATCTCCGATGTGGCTAACTTCTTTGCACACTACGACGTTTTAACTCAACGTCCTACTGACGGATTATTACGTTTCGATCCAAAAGATTACTATTTTATTGGAGCAACATCCAGCTTACCATTTATTACCAACTCAAATTTGAAACCTGAAAAAACAGTGGATTATGAAATCGGTTACCAACAGGTTTTAAATCAAAAGAAAAATGCAGCCTTAAAAATCACCGCATTCTATCGTGAGTTCAGAAATCAAATTACATTAGTATCTCTAACAAATGCTTACCCTAAAACTTACCAAACATATGCTAATAAAGATTTTGGAACAGTAAAAGGGTTATCCGCAGAGTTTGATTTACGCAGATCAGGTGGTGTATCTTTAACAGCTAACTATACATTACAATTTGCGGAAGGTTCAGGTTCTAATGCTAATTCAGGAGCTAATTTATCAGGATCTGATCAACCTAACTTACGTATTACATTACCTTTGGATTATGATCAACGTCATACACTTACATTGATTTTGGATTACCGTTTTGGTGAAGGAAAAGATTACAAAGGCCCGCAATTTAACCGTAACAAAAAAGGAACTACACAAACGGTACAGGTATTGCAAAATGTTGGAGCCAATGTTAGTTTCTTAGTTGGTTCTGGTACTCCATATACTCGTGATATTGCGGCTTCTCCGGTTGGTGGTAGATCTCAGATTAACGGTTCAATCAATGGTTCTTACAAGCCTTGGCAATTCAGAACAAACCTGAGAATTGATAAGAACATTGAATTATCTTGGGGTAAAAAAGAAGGAGAAAATAAGAAAACAGCTAATTTAAATATCTACTTACAGGTGTTAAACTTATTTAATACAAGAAATATCTTAGGAGTTTACAATTATACAGGAAATCCTGATGATGATGGTTATTTAACATCTGCTCAGGGGCAATTATATATCAACAACAACCCTGCAACAGCTACTTCTTTTACAGATCAATATAACATTTACATTAATAATCCTAACAATTATGGTAAACCTAGAACAATAAGAATAGGTGTTATGTTAGATTTTTAATTATTAAACGAAATTATCATGGAAATTATGAATAAGTTAAACAAACATCTACTGATTGCAGCCGTAACACTAAGTGCTATGTCTGCTAATGCAAGAGAGAAATATGGAAATGTGTTTAGAACCAGTACTACTGAAAGAGTGTTGGCAGGATGTAGTCCTGCTCAGTCTTCTGCTGAATTGGATGTAAACAATGTTAGAACATTAATTTTTTCAGGTTCTGATATGTGGTGGGATTTGTTTGGAAGTGGTAATCCAAGATACGGCGTACCAAAAACAAGCGATTGGTCTAAAACTGCCTCTTCGAACTTTGCAGGTAACGTATGGTTTGGTGGTATTGATGCAGGTAGTCAGTTAAAAATTGCGGCTCAAACCTACCGTCAGTTTGGGGTAGATTTCTGGACAGGTCCTTTGAGTACAGGAGATGCATCTACGACGTCGGATGTGTGTCAAAAATATGATAAGATCTTTAAATTGACTCGTGCTGAAGTTGATGAATTTGTTTTGGCAGGAGGCCCTATTACATCTAACATTAAAGACTGGCCGGGTAATGGTGATTTATCGTTAAATCAAGCACAATTATTGGCGCCATTTGTTGATAAAGATGGAGATAACGTTTATACACCAGAAGCAGGTGATTATCCGTATTATGATGTTTACAACGAAGGATTAAAAGATAATCTGGGAGTATGTAAAGCGCGTGTATTTGGTGACCAAACATTATGGTGGGTATATAACGATAATGGAAGTAACCACGTTGCCACAGGTTCTAAAGCAATTGGTATGGAAATCCGTGCACAGGCTTTCGCTTTTAAAACAACTGACGAGATCAATAACATGACCTTCTATAACTATCAGTTAGTAAACCGTTCATCGTTTGCATTGCTTAATACTTATATGACCGTTTGGACAGATGCTGATTTAGGATATTATGGTGATGATTATATCGGTTGCGATGTTAAAAGAGGTTTAGGTTACATCTATAATGCGGATGCTTATGATGAAACCGTAGGAAGTACTATCGGATATGGTAATTATTGCCCGTCTTTAGGTTGCGACTTCTTCCAGGGTCCAATTAATACAACTAATGGTATTGATGATAATAATAATGGTTCGATTGATGAACCGGGTGAGCAAATGGGAATGACTAAATTCTTGTATTTTAATAACTCTTTCCCGGGTGTTCCTTTACAAACAACCGACCCTCAAAACGGAACCCAATATTACCAATATATGACTGGTTTCTGGAGAGACGGAACGCCGTTTACCTGTGGTGGTAATGGTTATGGTGGATCTATTCCAACAAGTTATGTGTACCCTGCAGATACATATACGAGTGGGGTTTGCGGAAATACACCTTGGTCAGAAAGTGGTGTGGCAGGTGACAGACGTTTTATGCAATCATCAGGTCCTTTTACCTTATTGCCGGGAGCTGTAAACTATATTACTGTTGGTTTACCTTGGGCCAGAACAACTTCTACAGATCCTAAAGCATCCATTCCATTATTAAAAATTGCGGATGATAAAGCACAGGCTTTATTTGACAACTGTTTCCGTGTATTAAGCGGACCAGAAGCTCCGGATATGACCATTCAGGAAATGGAGAATGAATTGATCATTTATTTCTCTAACAAACCGGCTTCTAATAACTATTTAAATCAGTATAAAGAGCTGGATGTGTCTATTTTGGTAGATACAACAACCCCTCATTATAAAAACGTAGACCGTTATTATCATTTCGAAGGATTTAAAGTATATCAGTTAAAAAACAATTCAATTGTTCAGGATGAGTTAACGGATCCTTTACAAAGGATGAATTCTCTTCTTCTCAGGATAAGAAAGTAATTAATAACAAGGAATATTATTTCTTCTGCGTAGCTTATGGTTACAACCAATACGGAGAATATAAAGAAGACACACCTTGGTCAACCATCAGAACGTTTACAACTGTACCAACTACATACTATACACCTCCTTGTACTGAAGGGCAAAAACGTCCGTATCTGGAAGGCCGTAAATCTAAAAAAGCCTTTGGTATTCCTCATAATCCGGCGCCTGAAAAAGATGGTACCATAGCTAATTCATCTTATGGATACGGACCAAAAGTGACCCGTATTGAAGGGCAAGGAAATGGTGGAAACTATTTGGATTTAACAGCAGAATCTGTGTCTAAAATTCTTAGTAACCCATCAGGAAGAGAAAACACAATTACTTATGAAAATGGGCGCGGTCCAATTAACATTAGAGTAGTTGACCCATTAAATGTACCTAATTCTAATTTCTCTGTAGCATTGATCAACAGAAATTATTTCTTCAGAAATGATACTTTGGCTGGTAACCCTGCTGCATTGAATCAGTATATCAACAGCATCATTAATGCGGATCCGTGTAAAACATCTACAGTTTCAATAGGCGGCCGTGCACCACACAGTACGCTTCCGTTCCCTAAATTGCAACATTCAAGTGATTTAGATGGTATGGTAAATCAGGATACTGCAACCTGGGTATTAAAGGATTTGAATGCTCAAAAATCTTACTACCCATGTAAATCAATAAAAATAGGAGAAGAATATTATTTCGCTGATTTAGGATTATCTGTTACTATTGGAGGTACAAGAGATATCGCTGGCATTGAAAGACCATTCAATAACGCTTCAGATAAATACATCAAGCAAGGTGATATTATCGGTGCAAGTATTGGATTTGCATCATCCGGTTTAAATTGGTTATCAGGTGTTCCGGATGTTGATGGTACTGATGGATTTAACTGGATCAGATCCGGTAATTATACAGATAATAATGATCCAAATCTTAATGATTATGAAACGAATAACGGAGCAACATCTAATAACCCTATTTTTGCTGACGAAAACCAGTATTTTGAAAATGTGTTGGGAGGAACCTGGGCACCTTATGCGTTGGTAGCACCTTCCAAAACAATTGCAAATATAATATACGCTGCGCCTGGTTCTCCAAACTTAATAACTACCACATCAGGAACAGCGGGTAGTCATGCTAATCTATTGCCGGTATTCGATTTAAGAACTTTGGCGAGTGTTGATATCGTTATTACGAAAGACAAGAGCAAATGGACCCGTTGTTTAGTTCTGGAAGAATCCGACGAGGCGGCTGCTATTCCTTCAAAAGCCAATAAATTAGAAACCAGAAGAAAAAAATCAGTTGATAAACAAGGAATCGCTTTAGGAGATCCTGGTTGTAACACGGCTGAAGCGTATTTGGATTCAGCAGGTACAGGTCAGCCATTCTATACCGGATTAAGCTGGTTCCCTGGTTATGCTATTAATTTAGAGACAGGAGAAAGATTGAACATTGCATTTGGTGAAGATTCATATCAGGCTAATAATAATGGAGATGATATGATGTGGAATCCTAACC